>CAZFKD010000464.1:0-3731 GCA_964519695.1 uncultured Spirochaetaceae bacterium | reverse complement strand
TGCGCGGCGGGTGCGGCGGGTGCGGCGGGTGCGGGCTTGGAGACTGCGGGCTCGGAGACGGAGGTCGGGGTTTGTCCCGAGGCCGCGAGGGCGAGGCCGAGCGCCAAGCTCGAGATCGCGAGCCGGAGCCCCGTCCGGATCGCTCCCCGGCCGATTGCCTGCGCGAATCGTCGCCCCATCCCAGCGTTTTCCTTTCGCACTGCAGAACCCGCCTCGTTCGAGACGCGCAGTACTCCACATCGGTTCACGCGCATCGAACTTGGGGGGCCCGTTCGCGCTGTCGCGGGCGAATGCGGTGGTAGGATATGGGCCGCTCGGGGAATCGACAATCGGCGGCTCGGGAACCCGCACGGGTGCTGCCCGAAGCGGAACCGGCAGCCGAGCCGACTGGCGGGCACGAGACGCGCGCCGGACGAGCGGCGAGGGGAGCACCGGGTGTCATCGAGTCGCGCAGGGAGGGGGTGGCCCGGCCGATCGGCGAGGCTGCTCGGGGTTGGCTCGCTGCTCGGATTCGCGCTTGCCGCCGTCACCGCGATGGCCGCCGGGTCGGCCAGCGCCGCCGCCCCCAAAGGCGCGAAGCCGAAGGAGTCTCTCGCGGACGAAGAGAGCAAGCAGATCGCCGGCTGGGTCGAGCGCATTACGATGCTGCCGGGCGAGGAGATCGCCCTCGCGAAGCTCGATACCGGCGCCAAGACTTCGTCGATCCATGCCGAAGACATCGAGCGTTTCGAGCGGGAGGGCGAGGTCTGGGTCCGCTATACCCTCGTGCTCAAAGAGTCGAAGAGCCGGGTCCACCGCCTCCCGCGCGAATCCAGGGTCGTCCGCAAGGTCTACATCAAGGACCACGAGAATCGTCCCGATGCACGGCCTGTCGTGGAATTGGAGTTCTGCATGGATGGGCGTCGCCGGCACGCGCGCTTTTCCCTCGTCGATCGGAGCGCGTTCCTCTACTCCGTGCTGCTGGGTCGTGAGTTCCTCGCCGGCGCGTTCGTCGTCGATCCCGATGTGACGTTCCTGATTGGCGCATCCTGCGAATTGCGAAGCGAACCGGAGAGACGAGCGCCTTGAAGACCCGTTCGATCTACCTGGCCGCGCTGGCGATCGCCGCGATCGGTCTCGTCATCTTCCTCGTCAAGCTCGATCGCCTCGGCCTCCCGCTGGCGCCCAATCAGGACACGGCGGTCTGGACGATCGAGGCGCGCGCGCGCTTCGAGGGCCGCGGCGGCCCGCTGACGGCCCGCCTCGAGATCCCGACGGAGCCGCTCGGCTTCGAGCTGCTCGACGAGGACTTCATCTCCTCGAACTACGGCGTCACGACCGAGAACGAGCCGCTCCACCGCAGCTCGATCTGGACCGTGCGCCGCGCGAAGGGCAAGCAGTCGCTCTACTACCGTATGTCCGTCGTCGAGACGGACGAGCCGAAGCAACACACCGACGAGTTCCCGGGCTTTCCCGAGCGGCCCGAGCGCGAGGAGGCCTTCGACTCGGCGATCGAGGCGCTGCTCGAGAAGGTCCGGCTCGAGTCCGCCGACATCGTGAGCTTCACCGGCGCCCTGATCCGACGCGTCAATACTTTCGAAGGCGATGGCGCCGTCGACCTGCTCAACGACGGCAAAGTCACGGCGAGCCGCCGCGCGCTCCAGCTCGTCGACATCCTCGCCTCCGCCCGGATCCCTGCGCGCGTCGTCTGGGGCATCCTGCTCGAAGACGAGGTCCGAGACGGCAAGCTGTCGCCCTACGTCGAGGTCCACAACCAGCGCGTCTGGCTGCCCTTCGATCCGCTGACCGGCGAGAAGGGCTATCCGAACCGGTTCCTCATCTGGTACGTCGGATCGGACCCCCTGCTCAGCGTCGAGGGCGCGAAGAACGGCGAGGTCCATTTCTCGGTCGCTCGTTCCCTGCGCGAGGTGGTCGACGTCGCCGCACAGCGCGCGCAGAAGGGCGATTCCGCCTGGTTCGACTTCTCGCTCTTCTCGCTCCCGATCCAGACACAGAACGTCTATCGCGTCCTCCTGACCGTGCCGATCGGTGCCTTCCTCGTCGTCCTGCTGCGGGGCTTCGTCGGCGTCAAGACCTTCGGGACCTTCATGCCCGTTCTGATCGCGCTGGCCTTCCGGGAGACCGAGCTCTGGGTCGGCGTGCTGCTCTTCGTGACGATCGTCGGCCTCGGGCTCTGGATCCGGTTCCTGCTCGAGCGGCTGCAGCTGCTGCTCGTGCCACGTCTGGCGGCGGTGCTCACGATCGTCGTGCTGCTGATGCTGACGATCAGCATCGTCTCCTTCCATTTCGGCATGGATACGGGCATCTCCGTCGCGCTCTTCCCGATGGTGATCCTCGCGATGACGATCGAGCGCATGTCGCTGGTCTGGGAGGAGACGGGCGGACGCGACGCGCTCGCCCAGGGCCTCGGGAGCCTGATCGTCGCGGCGCTCTGCTATCTCGTCGTCAGCAACGAGCGCCTCGAACATCTCGCCTACGTCTTTCCCGAGCTGCTGCTCGTGGTGCTCGCGGCCTCGATCGTCGCCGGCCGCTACACCGGCTATCGCCTGCTCGAGTTCTGGCGCTTCCGGAGCGTCTGGATGGGGCGCGGGGATCCATCGTGAAGTGCCGCCTGCGATGGCCGGGCACCGTGCTCCGCGAGCACGGCATCCTCGGCATGAATGAGCGCAACTTCAGCCTCATCAAGGCTGAGAACCCGCGCCGGCTCTTTCCGCTCGTCGACGACAAGGCGAAGACGAAGCAGCTCGCCGCGAAGGCCGGGATCGCGTTCCCCGAGCTCTATGCGCTGATCTCGAGCGACGCGGAGATCCGCAACTTCCCGAAGATCGTCGAGGGCAAGCAGAAGTTCGTGATCAAGCCGGCCCACGGCAGCGGCGGCAACGGCATCATCGTCATCCGCTCGGTCCGCAACGGACGTTATTTTCGCGCCAACGGGACCTTCCTCGACGAGCAGGGCATCGAGCACCACATCTCGAACGTGCTCTCCGGGATGTACAGCCTCGGCGGCCGCCCGGACCAGGCGCTGATCGAGCGCTGCGTCGAGTTCGATCCGATCTTCGACGAGGTGACCTTTCAGGGCGTGCCCGACATCCGTACGATCGTCTATCGCGGATTTCCGGTCTCGGCGATGGTGCGCCTGCCGACGCGCCGCTCGGACGGCAAGGCGAACCTGCACCAGGGCGCGGTCGGCGCGGGCATCGACCTCAAGACGGGCAAGACGACCCACTCGATCCTGGCGGGCAAGCCCGTGACGCATCATCCGGATACGGGCCACGTCATCGCCGGCATCCAGATCCCGGGCTGGAAGGATCTGCTCGTGCTCTCGGCGCATTGCTACGACGTCGTGCCGCTCGGCTATCTCGGGGTCGACATCGTGCTCGACCGCGATTTCGGGCCGCTCGTGCTCGAGCTCAACGCGCGGCCCGGGCTCGCGATCCAGATGGCGAACCGGCGCGGCCTGCGCCCGGCGATCGCGCGCGTGCGCGCGCTGCCGAAGGTTCCGACGACGGCCGCCCAGCGCGCGGCGTTCGCGATGAGCGATGCGACGACGCTCGAGGAGCTGGAGGGGCAGAGCGCGCCGTAGCCCAGCTATTCCACCGGCACGATCGTGAAGAGCAGGTCCCCCGCGTCGATCTGCTCGCGGGCCGGGACGTGGATCTTCTGGATGCGGCCGTCGATCGGGGCGGTCACGCTCGACTCCATCTTCATCGCTTCGATGATGCAGAGGCGTT
>CAZFKD010000463.1:0-3745 GCA_964519695.1 uncultured Spirochaetaceae bacterium | reverse complement strand
CGAGAACCTTCCTGCCTTGATTGATCATGAACACGCGGTCGCACAGCGCGTCGGCACTCGCGAGGACGTGCGTCGAGAAGATGATCGTCTTGCCCGCAGCCCGCATCTCGCCGATGAGCGTGCGCAGGAGCCTCGCGTTGACGGGGTCAAGCCCGCTGAAAGGCTCGTCGAGGATGATGAGTTCGGGGTCGTGGATCACCGTCGCGACGAACTGCACCTTCTGCTGCATGCCTTTGGAGAGTTGCTCGCAGCGCTTCTTGCGGACCTCGGCGAGTTGCACGCGCTCGAGCCAGTCGTCGACGCGCTTATTAAGAGCGGAGCCCTGGTCGGCGCCCTTGAGGCGGGCGATGTACGCGATGAAGTCGCCGACCTTCATTTTGCGGTACACGCCGCGTTCTTCGGGGAGATACCCGATGCGGTCTTTGGATTCGACGGCTGACTTTTTGCCGAGGACCTCGATCTTGCCGGAGTCGGGGTAGATGATCGACATGATCATGCGGATGGTGGTGGTCTTGCCCGCGCCGTTGGGGCCGAGATACCCGCAGACCGAGCCGGTCGGGATCGTGAGATCGAGGCTGTCGACGGCGCGCTTGGCGCCGAAGGTCTTGATGACCCCGGCGAGAGTGATTGCGTTTGTCATGCGGCGTTCCCCATCAGAGTCTTCGACGTCGAGCGCGACTGCACAGCCCCTCAGCGCGATCGAGCGGGAAGAATAGCCCGCCCAACGACCGCTATGCCCGGCCGTGTCATTCGGATTCACACCGCGGGGCTTTCGAGTTCCGAGCGCAAAGCCCAGGGATTCGGATTCCCGGGCTTTATTGACGTAGAGATCCACAAACGCGATGCACCCCGTTCGCCATTCATCCATTGATCCGGATGAACGGGACGATATCATCCCCGAGCAACCGCCGCCCTCATCCGACCGATATCCCCCGGGGCTTACACCCGATATCCCGTCCCTGCCTGCAATCGCTGATCGAGCCTGCACCATGACCCATCCTCTCTTCCGCCACATCGCCCGCCGCCCGCTGCTGATCGACGGCGCCATGGGCACCAGCCTTCACGCCTGCGACTGCGACCTCCACCGCGACTATCTCGGCAAGGAGAACTGCTCCGAGATCCTCGTCCGCACTCGGCCCGACGTGATCCGGCAGATCCACGAGACCTTCCTCGCTGCGGGCGCCGACGCGGTCGAAACGGACACCTTCGGCGCCAACCCGCTCGTGCTCGCCGAGTTCGACCTCGCCGACCAGGCCCGCGCCCTCAATAAGGAAGCCGCCGAGATCGCCCGGGCCGCGTGCGACGCGCACTCGACTTCAGACAAGCCCCGCTTCGTCCTCGGCTCCATCGGCCCGGGGACCAAACTCGTGACCCTCGGCCATACTACATGGGACGAACTGATCGCCTCGTACACCGAGCAGGCTCGCGGGCTTCTCGACGGCGGCGCCGACGCGTTCTTCATCGAAACCTGCCAGGACATCCTCCAGGTCAAGTGCGCCGTCAACGCCTGTCTCGATGCCCTCGCCGAGCGCGGCCGCGACGCCGCAGACACGCCGATTATGGTCTCGATCACAATCGAAACCACGGGGACGATGCTGGTGGGGACGGAGATCGCCGCCGCTGCGACGGCGCTGAAGCCGTACCCGATCGCGTCGCTCGGGCTGAACTGCGCGACCGGCCCGACCGAGATGGCCGACCACGTCCGCTGGCTAAGCCGGCACTGGGATCGGCCGATCTCCGTCGTCCCGAACGCGGGGCTGCCGATCCTCGTCGAGGGGCGCACCGAGTACCCCCTCAAGCCGCGCCCCTTCGCCGACGCCGTCGCCCGCTTCGTACGCGAGTTCGGCGTTTCGATAGTGGGGGGCTGTTGCGGCACGACGCCCGAGCACATCGCCGCCCTCGCGAGCGCCGTCGCCGACCTCGCGCCCGCGACGCGTTCGATCGAACCCCCGCAACCGGCCTGCACGTCGCTCTATTCCGCGGTCGATTACCACCAGGACAACTCGATACTCATCGTCGGCGAGCGCACCAACACCAACGGCTCGCGCAGGTTCAAGAACCTTCTTAATAACGAAGACTTCGACGGCCTGGTGTCCATGGCGCGCGAGCAACTCCGCGACGGGTCGCACCTCATCGACGTGTGTGTCGATTACGTCGGGCGCGACGGCGTGCGCGACATGCGCGAGGTAGTCAGCCGCTTCGTCCGCCAGGTCCCCACGCCGATCATGATCGACTCGACGCAGATCGACGTGATGGAGGCGGGCCTCAAGCACGCCGGGGGCAAGTGCCTGCTCAACTCGATGAACCTCGAAGACGGCGAGGAGAAACTCGCCGAGATCTGCCGCCTCGCCAAGCGTTTCGGCGCGGGCGTCGTCGCCGGGACCATCGACGAAGACCCACAAGAAGCCATGGCGAAGACCGCCGAACGCAAGATCGCCATCGCCGAGCGCATCGCCGACCTCGCGGTCAACAAATACGGCTTGGCGCCCGAGGACATATTTTTCGATCCCCTCGTCCTGCCCGTAACGACGGGCGTCGAGGCCGACCGCCGGCTCGCGCTCGAGACCATCGAAGGGACACGCCGCATCAGCCAGCGCCTCCCGCGCTGCAACACGATCGTCGGCCTGTCCAACGTATCATTCGGTCTGAAGCCGGCCGCCCGAGTTGTGCTCAACTCCGTCTTCATGCACGAACTCCGCGACGCCGGCCTGACCAGCGCCATCGTCCACGCCTCGAAGATCCTCCCGAAGAACAGGATCGACGACGAACGCTGGGACGCCGCGCTCGATCTTATATACGACCGGCGCCGCGACGGCTTCGACCCCTTGCAGGCGTTCATCAAACACTTTCCCGATGATGAGATCCCCGGCGAGACCCGCGTCGCGCTCGAAGACCTCCCGCTCGAGGACCGCCTGCAGCGTCACATAATCGACGGCGAAAAGGCCGGCCTCACCGAGACCATCGACGAGGCCCTCACACGCTACGACGCGCTCGCGATTGTCAACGACCACCTGCTCGAAGGTATGAAAGTCGTCGGCGAACTCTTCGGCCGCGGCGACATGCAACTCCCGTTCGTGCTCCAGTCCGCCGAAGTTATGAAGGCGTCCGTCGCCCGACTCGAACCGCACATGCCGAAGATCGAGGGAAAATCCAGCAAAGGCTCCATCGTCCTCGCGACCGTGCAGGGCGACGTCCACGACATCGGCAAGAACCTCGTAGACATCATTCTTACAAACAACGGGTACACCGTCCATAACATCGGCATCAAGCAGACGATCGCGAGCATCCTGTCGGCGCTCGAAATGCACAACGCCGACGCGGTGGGGCTTTCGGGCCTGCTCGTGAAGAGTGTCGGCGTGATGCAGGACAACCTGCGCGAGATGTCGGAGCGCGGCGTGAGTGTGCCGGTCCTACTCGGCGGCGCCGCGCTTACCCGGCATTACTGCGAGACCGTACTCCGCGCGACCTACACCACCGGCAGGGTCTACTTCGGGCGCGACGCGTTCGAAGGCCTGCGCCTGATGGACCACATCGCCCGCGCGGACTTCGACACGCTCGACGAACAGATCGCGCAGCGACTCGCCAAACGCGCCGACGCCGAGCAGAAAATCGCCGCGGCGAAAGCAAGACCAATGGAGCGACACGAGCCAGTGGCACGGGCGTCCCGCCCGTGCGTCAGCGGCGCGCAGTCAGAAGACGGGCGAGACGCCCGTCCCACGGTTGTTGAGTCAGAAGACGGGCGAGA
>CAZFKD010000462.1:0-3749 GCA_964519695.1 uncultured Spirochaetaceae bacterium | reverse complement strand
GAGGTCGAGGTCGGCTTCGCGCGCATCCGCGAGCTCGAGGAGAAGCGCCAGCCCGACCAGAAGCTGTGGAGCGGCATGGTGGCCCAGGGCTGGCTCGGCATCGCGCTGCCCGAAGCGGTGGGCGGCGGCGACGCCGGGCTCGTCGAGGCCGGCAGCCTGGTCCACGAGCTCGCACGCCGCGCCGCGATCGTGCCGGCGGTCGAGGTCCTCGCCTCGGCCGTTCTGCTCGCACGGTCCGCGAAGAGCGACGAGAGCGAGCTGCTCAAGGCGATCGTCGATGGCCGGGCGATCGTCGTCCCGGCGCTGCTCGAGGCCGACGACGACTTCGCCCGGACGGCGGCCGTCGTCGACGCTGCCGGAAAGCTCCGCGGCGAGAAGCACTACGTCGACTACGCCGACTTCGCGACCCACCATCTCGTCAGCGCGGTCGGGCCCGAGGGCGTGGGCCTCTACCTCGTCGAGCGCGGCGACGCGGCGGTGACGAGCGAGCCGCTCCGCTGTACGGGCCGCACGCCGCAGGCGATCGTTCGTTATGCGGGGGCGGCGGCGCGCCGGGTGGCCGATGCCGCGGCCGTCGCGACGCTCGTCGATCTCGGGCGCGCGCTCGTGTCGGCGCAGATCCTGGGCTGCATGGAGGTCGCGCTCGAGCAGACGGTCGCGTATACGAACGTGCGCGTGCAGTTCGGGCAGCCGCTGGCGACGTTCCAGGCCGTGCAGCACCACGCGGCGAACATGGCGATGGCCGTCGAGAGCGCCCGCTTCATGGTCTACGAGGCGCTCGACGCGCTCGAGAACGGTCGCAGCGATTCCCACGACATCGCCGTACTCAAGGCCTTCGTCTCGCGCGCGGTGCCCGAGGTGACGATGCTCGCGCATCAGCTGCACGGCGGGCAGGGCCTGATCGAGGAGAACGATCTCTACTTCTTCACCGTCCGCGGCAAGGATCGTGCGCTCGCCTGGGGCAGCGCCGAGGAATGCCTCGACCGGATCGCGCAGGAGATCGAGTCGGCGCCGCGCTGGCTGTAGGCAGAGCGCGCAGATCTGAACGGAGCGCTCTGGCGGGTCGGTCGCGGCCGAACGGGAGCCGGAGAGTGGCGAATCGGTCGCTCAAGCCCGGCGCGGGAGATCGCGCTCGTGCTCGGATTTCCAGCCGTGGTTCGGATGCCGAGCGACCAGGGCCTCGTTCCGGAACGGGAAGACGAGCAGCATGCCTGCGACGAAGCCGCCGACGTGGGCCCAGAACGCGATGCCGCCCGTCTCGGCGCCGAGAGATCCGACGCCGCCGACGACCTGCACCAGGAACCAGTAGGCGAGCATCCAGAGCGCGGGGACGGCGATCGTCGTGACGTAGAACCCGAGCCAGAGCAGGATGTGGACATGGACGCGCGGGTAGAGCATCAAGTAGGCGCCCATCACGCCGCCGATCGCCCCCGACGCGCCGACCATCGGAATGCCCGAGCTCGGGTCGGAGAGGATCTGCGCGCCTGCCGCAGCCAGTCCGCATAGCAGGTAGAAGACTGCGAAGCGCAGATGGCCCATCGAATCCTCGACGTTGTTCCCGAAGATCCAGAGAAACCAGAGGTTGCCGATGATGTGCATCCAGCCGCCGTGCAGGAACATATGGGTCAGCAGCGTCAGCGGATGGGAGACGTCGGAGACCACGCACGACGCGTCCGGGCCGAGGGCGAAGTGGGCGCCGGGGGCTGCGGTCTGGAGGAGCTCGCCGGCGATGAGTCCGTGCGTACAAACCGAACGCACGAGCTCGGGCTCACCGCCGAATCCCTGGACGAACGCCCAGGCGAGCGCATTCGCGGCGACGATCGTGGAGGTCGTCCACGGCGTCAGGAAATGAGGATTGTCGTCGCGGATCGGGAACACTTCGTCTCCTCGGCGGAGCGGGCCCTACGGATTCTTCCTCAAGGGCGCGACCCCGCGCCGACGCCGAAGCCAATTCAGGCCCTTGAAGATCGGCTCGATCGCGACGACGCGCCGTTCGAGGGCGAACTTTCCCGGGTAGTCGATCAGCAGCAGCCCCACGGCCATGGTCAACAACCCCTGTCCCGGAACGAAGAGCATGATGAATCCGCCCGCCAGGAGCACACATCCGAGCAGGTTCTTCAGCACGAGGAAGGCCATCCGTACGGCAGGATGCGCCGGCTCCCAGCTCGGCGGCGCGCGCCGCGGATGGCAGAAATAGTCCTCCGGAATCCGGGTCACGAGCCAGGGCAGGGCGACGACACTCGCGACGAGCGCGAGGATCGAGAGGATGCCCAGCCAGAGGATCCAGGACTCAGCGGACATGGCGAGGGGGCTCCTGGCCGACCCAACGTCGTCGGCGCTCACGTGCGCCCGAAGAACGTCCGGTCGATCTGCGTCGTGTAGTAGGCGGTGCGCTGCAGCGGAACGCCCCAGCTCGGGGGCGAGATCGAATAGGTCGTCGCGATGGGCGAGAGACGCGCGACCTCCCGCCGCGCATGCTCGGCATCTCCGAAGACGACGAAGGCACGCGCCATCGCCTCGTCGACCTCCTGCGCAGCGCGCTCCCGCTCGCCGGCGCTCCAGAGCCGCCGAATGCGCGCCGCCGCGTCGCCATGGCCCGCGTCTTCGAAGAAGGGCGCATACTGCTCGATCGCGGCGTAGGCCGCCACCGATTGGCGCGCGTCGGCGAACGCCTCGCGCGGATCATCGGCGACCGCGACGGTCAGATAGACACATTGGTGGAGATCTTCGACGCGCCTTCTGGCGGCGGCCGCCCCCGCGGCGAGATCGGCCTGTACGCGGCCCAGCCAGTGGTCGACCCCCCAGAGCGGATGGCCGATCACACCGTCGGCGATCTCGCCGGCAAGGCGTGTCATGCGGGATCGCAGCGCGCCGAGCCAGATCGGAATCGCGGCGCGCACCGGCGGCGGCGTCGGCTGCAGCCCCGCGAAGTCGGCTCGGAAGGACTCGCCTTCGAAAGGCGCGAGCCCGGTATGGGCGTTCGCCACGATGTGGCGAGCTGCTGCGACGCATTCGCGCAGCTGTTGGACGGGCTTCGGCGTGTCGATCCCGAAATGGCTCTGCGTGACCCAGCGCGTGCTCGATCCGAGCCCGAGCACGAATCGCCCGTTCGAGATGCGGTCGAGATCGAGCGCGGCGAAGGCCGTCTCGAAGGGGCTGCGAACGCCCGCGATCGCGACGCTGCAGGCCAGCTGGACCCGCTCGGTCACCGCCGCCGCCGCCGCGAGCGGGATCCAGGGAGGCCCCCAGCTCTGGCCGGCCAGAATGCCGAAGCGGCCGCTCGCCTCGAGGCGCTTCGCGATCGCGGGCAGCTTCGGACCGAGGATGGGATAGACGCCGCCCCAGCAGCGTCCGGGATCGAGGGAATCGTTCGACTTCGACATCGACATCGCGCCGGAGCGTAATGCGCTTCCGTGCGGGTGCCCATGCGGGTCTGCGCAGGGACCGCTCTCGCGCCGCGCGACGCCGCCCGAAATCGGGGCGCGCTCCGCGCCGGCCTGCCGACGGCCGATCCGCCACGGATTTTCTATCGTGACGTCATGCTCGAATTCTTCTACGACGTCGGCAGCCCCTGGACCTATCTCGCCTTCCACAAGATCGGCGACGTCGCGGCCGAGGCCGGCGTCGACGTGACCTGGAAGCCGATCCTCGTCGGCGGCGTCTTCAACGCCGTGAATCCCGGCGTCTACGCCGCGCGCGAGAACGCCTCGAAGCTGCGCTGGTCGCACATGGCGAAGGATCTCGCCGAC
>CAZFKD010000461.1:0-3752 GCA_964519695.1 uncultured Spirochaetaceae bacterium | reverse complement strand
GCAGCTGGGTCCGGAAGGACGACATCGTGCCGATGCCCCGGCAATGGGCGAGACCGAACAGGCGCGCGCCCCGGGCCGTCCCGAGATCGAGCATCGGGAGGACCTGCTTCGCCCCGAGCAGCGCGGGCACGGCAAAGGGCACGCCCGTCGACGCCGAGAGCGCGATCAGCTCGTCGCGGCGCGCCTCCGCGCGGTCGGCGGGGGCGGGATCCTCGACGTATTGGAAGATGCCCTGGCCGGCCTCGCCCATCGTGCGCACGAGCGCCTCGACCTCGCTCCAGGCGGCGAGGCGGGAGGCGACGGGGCGATCGTCGGAGGTGCGGTGTTGATGGGTGCGCGAGGTGGTGAAGCCGATCGCGCCGGCGGCGAGGGCCGAGCGCAGCTCGGTCTGCATCGTGCGCAGGTCGTCGTCGTTCGCCGTCTCTTCGAAGGCGCGCTCGCCCATCGCGTAGGTGCGCAGGGCGGAGTGGCCGATGTTGGCGGCGTAGTGGATGCCTTTCGGGAGGGCGTCGATCGCGTCGAGGTATTCGGAGAAGGTCGTCCAGCTCCAGGGGATGCCCGCCGCCATCGCCTTGCCCGAGATGTCCTCGGCCCGCTCGAGGCTGCGCACGACGAGCGGTGCGTCCTTCTCGGCGGAGGGCGCGAGGGTGAAGCCGCAATTGCCCATGACGACGGTCGTGACGCCGTGCCAGCAGGAGTTGGCGCCGGCTGGGTCCCAGAAGATCTGGGCGTCCATGTGCGTATGGCCGTCGATGAAGCCGGGCGTCACGGCGAGCCCCTCGGCGTCGATTTCCTGCGCGCCGCGCGCCTGGATGCGCCCGATCGCCGCGATGCGATCGCCGACGATGCCGACGTCCGCGCGATAGGCGCCGAGCCCCGAGCCGTCGACGATCATTCCATTGCGGATCACGAGATCGAAAGCCATGGCGCTTCTCCTTGGGGCAGCAGGAATCTCAGGAATCCCGAAGCTCGGCGAGGGGAACGACCCGGGTCACGGGCTTCTCGATGTCGCCCTCCGGCAGCAGGAAGCGCCAGTAGAGCGATCCGAAGGACTGGCCTTCCGTATCGATCCAGTTCGCGACCTTCGGGCCCGGATTCACCGGCGAGACGACGAACGTGAAGCGCCCGTCGGCATCGGCCTTCATCTGGCGCCGGTTCAGCGAGCAGGAGCGGTAGCGGTAGTCGCCCGTCTGCTGGAAGCGGTTCCAGAACATCACGTTCGCGTAGACGCACTCCGGCCAGCGCGCTTCGACGACGAGCGCTTCGCCCGGCTGAAGGAAGACGAGGCCCGCACAGTAGGCGTTGTCGATCGCGCCGGCGCCGCCGCCTTCGCTCGGAACCCATTTCTCGGGCTTCGGGAGCTGGTTCGGGACGAGCGAGAACCAGGCGGGCGTCTTGCTCGGATCCTGGGGGCCGCGGGCGAGGGTCTGCGAATGGATGAAGGTCATCGCCGCGCGCAGCTTGTCGGCGAGGGCGGGCGGCGAGAGCGGGCGCGGATGGCCGGGCTCGTCGAGGCATTCGATGGCGATGTCGCAGACGAGCCGCGGATCCGCCATCGCGCAGGTCGCGCGCTCGAAATAATGGCGCGCGATCACGCAATTGGGCTTGCCCGGCTGCATGTGGAGCGCGCCGGCGCGGGGCGCCGGAAGGATGTCGATCGAAAAGCGGCCGTCGGCATCGCGGGGAAACTGGGTGTGGTTCAGGGCGGAGACGACGCCGTCGTTGAAATCGCCTTCCTGCTTGCCGGTATAGATCGTGAAGCTGATGTAGGCCTCGTCGCGCATGCGGCCCGTGATGCGGTAGCGGCGCGTCGGATCGAGGGGCGCGAGATGGGAGGGATTGTCGGCGCCTTCGCCGCCCCATTTGAGGACGGCGCTGGCGAGGGGGGCGAAGCGCGGGCGGCTGGCGTCGTTGTCGACCCAGGTGTCGAGGCCGCATTTGATGAGATGGAGCAGCATGTGCTCGCCGGCGGCGACGTCGGAAGCCTGGGTCACGTTGCGATCGGCGCCGAGGAACTCGCGATCGACCTGCTCGATCAGCGCGAGGAATTCGCGCAGGGCTTCACGGCTCGGCGGAGTCGGGTCGGGCGGCATGGGGGATCTCCGGTTCGATGTTCGGGATGCGGGCGAGGATCGCGCCGGGCTCTGCTCCGGCTCGAGGGCCCCGGCCGCGCCCTTCAGGCGCCGGGCGCGGCGCTCGGGGTCACGGGCTTCTGGTGCATCTGCTCGAGCAGCTCCGGGTCGAGCAGGCGTTCGTCGAGGCGGAGCTTCTGGATGCGCCAGCCGAGCGCCGTGCGCACGGCTTCGACCGTGTAGAGGCCGACGCCCGAGAGGTGGCGGTTGTGCTGGAAGGTCTTGAGCGTGGCGCGATTGCCGTCGACCTCGACGAGATGCGTATCCATGTAATGCCAGGGCAGGGCGCCCTCGCGATCGCCGACTTGGTCCTTCAACCACTGCGCGATCGCCGGAAAGCCCTCGAGCCGGACGTCCATCGGGAAGTTGACGCCCTTGTACTCCGCGACGGCGTCGGCGGTGAAGGTCGCGCGCAGCAGCGTCTCGTCGCGGCCGTCGATGGCATGGGCGTATTGATGGATCAGGCGGATCACGGCCTGGCGATCCGCTTCGACCTCGAGCGCATCGATGCGGCGATCGAGGGCGCCATGGCCGCAGCCGATCGCGAGGGCGCCGAGTGCGAGCCCGACCGCGGCTGCGATCGTGCTCGCGAAGCGGGATCGATTCGTCGTTCGATGAGACGGCATGGCGGGGTCCTCCTGGGAAGCGCGTCTCACCGGTTCTCGGCGGGATCCGGACGAGGCGGAGCGCGGTTCGCGAAGCCTACCCATTCGCGATCGCGAGGGATAGCCTGTCCTGATGCCCCGCTACGGATACGCGACGCTCAATCATTCGCCCCTCCACGGCCTGCCGACCTGCTGGGAGGACCATCTCGAAGCGGCGGCCCGCGCCGGCTTCGACGCGATCGCCCCGGACATCTTCTGGCTGCGTGCGCTCGAAGCCGAGGGGATCGCCCTCGAACGGATCGCCGACGGATTGCGCGACCGCGGGCTCGCCTGCATGGAGATCTCCGGGCTCGCGATCGGCGACGACGCGCGGACGGCGAGCGAGCTGGAGGAGAACCTGCGCTATTCGCGCGTGCTCGCGGCCGAGTTCGTGAATACGCGCGTCGTCGTGCCCGTCGACGACGCGGTCGCCCGCCGACTCCAGCACTGCGCCGTCGAGCTCCGCACGAAGGGCGCGGCCGAGGGCGGGACGGGCATCGCCCTCGAGTTCTCGAGCGGCAGCCAGCTGCGGAGCATCGGCGAGACGCGCGCGCTGATCGAGGCCGCCGGCGTCGGCGGCGTCGGGGTCACGATCGATACCTGGCATTTCTTCAATCATCCGGACGGGCCGGACTGGGCGGCCCTCGAGGCGCTGCCGTCCGAGCGGCTCGCCAATCTGCAGGTCTCCGATGGCGTTCCGCTCGGCGCCGACGCGTTCTGGGAGGCGACGATGAACCAGCGCCGGATTCCGGGCGAGGGCGGGTTCGCGCTGGACCGGCTCGCCGAACATCTGCGCGCGCGCGGCTTCGACGGCGCGATCGTGCTCGAGGTCCTGAACGCGGAGCAGCGCGCGCGTTCGCTGGCGGACTATGCGGCGGACAGCCTGCGCGGCGCGAAGCGGTTTTTCGGCTGAGCCTGTACCGGCGGCGGAATCGCAGTCATGCGGTCGTCTGGCGGTGCGCCTGCCAGAGGAAGA
>CAZFKD010000460.1:0-3752 GCA_964519695.1 uncultured Spirochaetaceae bacterium | reverse complement strand
ATCTTCGCCCGAGCGCTGGCCGGGGCCGGCCGAGGCGAAGATCCCGAGCGGGTCCGGGGCGTTAGCTCAGTTGGTAGAGCACCGTGTTCACACCGCGGGGGTCACTGGTTCGAGTCCAGTACGCCCCACCAGTCTCGCAGTCGACGAAATCCAGATCCCGGGGCGGCCCCATCCAGAACCCGCCGCCCCGACATGTTCGGCGAGCAACCGCCGATCGTGGCCCGGTAGCTCAGCTGGATAGAGCACCAGCCTCCGAAGCTGGGGGTCGCGCGTTCGAATCGCGCCCGGGTCACCATTTTCCTCTTTTCCTCTGCTAGTTCGAATGGTTGCGTTTGGTCGGCCGGGCCTCGACGCGGTCCGTGGGCCGGGTTGGGCCGGGCGTGGGCCGGGTAACGCCTAAGCACCTGTCGCGCTGCATTACACGTTGGCCAGGAGGTAAGCATCGAGATCCGAGAGGGGGATCGAAAGAGGTGTGTCGGAGTTGCGATGGTCTTGGCCGCGCTCGCGTGCTCGACGGAGGCGGCATCGTCTGAATCGTGGATGTGCGAACCTGTCGAACGATGGCAGCTCGATTCGCTGGACGAACCCACTCCTCAGGAAGAGGGCGAGGTTTTCAGGCCCGAGCCCTACCGTTTCGAGGAACCAGGTTCACCGTTTCTCGGTAACCCGTCGGCGAACGACGTTATTTCCGGCGACGTCGTGATCTCGTAGAACTCCCTCGGGTCTTCCTGGGTGCCGGCCGGCCCCGAGTCCGCGCTCTCCGGTTCGACGCGCAGGCGCACGCCGATCCGGGCATCGCGCAGCGCCCCGTCCGCGCGGTCGAAGAAGTGGTTCTTCTGGCTGACGACCGACGCGTCTCCGAGCGCGTCGCGCACGCGTTCGAAAGCGGCGGCGTCGGGCAGGAGCAGCTTGAGCTCGGACTCGATCCAGAGGGAGATGGATCGCTTCCATAGTAGAGCCCGCGTCCCGGGCGAACGGGCGTCCAGCACCTTCGCGAGCCGTCCCGCGCCGCCGCGCGCGCCCCGCCCATCCGTCTAGCGGAACAGCCCCTGCACCATCGCCGCCGCCACGGCGGCGTCCATGCCCTGGGCGACGAGCTGCGTCTCGAGAAAGGCCATCATGTCGGCGTCCGTCCAGGGACCCGCGAAGCTGTCCGCGGCACCCCGCATCTCCTGAAGGGCATTCATCAGCCGCATGACGTCGCCTGGATCGTGGTCCCCGAGATGGTCGGTCGAGAACACGGTCGAGCCGTTGCCGAGGGGGGCACCGCCGGTCATGGCGGGGATGTCCACGCTGGTGTCGACCGGTGCGAGAGCTTCCTGGGATCGGTTCATCTCGATGACCTCGCGCAGCGAGCCCGTCGACGAGTCGTTCATGCCCTCGAGCGACATCCCCTCACGATCGCTCCTCTCGAATCGGTCGCCCTTGCGGTCGAAGACATCGCGTCCGCCCTCGGCTTCCGGCGTCTCGGTGTCACCGCCGGTCTCGATCGTGTCGAGGATCCCAGGCGAAGCGGGGACGATCGTGTCCCCCGCAGAGGCCTCTGTCGCCGTCTCCGCGGCCGCAGGAGGCGATCCGGCAGGATTCTGGCTCTTGAGCTGCCTGAGCCGTTCGGCGACCTCGGGCCTGCGCTCGGCAGCCCGCTTCAGCACGTCGACGTCCGTCGCCCGCCGCATGCTCGTTCGTGCGCGCTCGAGCTCGTTGCCGGGCACCTCGAGACCCTTCGGATTCCGCGCACCCGTCTTGAGATCCTGCCAGTCGAGCCAGGGATCGCCCTCCGGTGCCACGTCGAGCTCGATCGGAAGGTCGCGGCCGCCGACGGCGAGGAAGCCCTCGCGCACCAGCGTCTCGACCATCTGCTCCGCTTCGCTCGTCCGTACACCGACCACGCCATGGTAGACCGAAACGATGCCGCGATCCCCGCTCGTATCGACACCGAAGCGTGTTCCTTTCACGCTCACGACGACGCTCGGCGTGCGGACCTCGAACACGCGCCCTCCGCGGCGCAGGACGTCGAAGAGGGAATGCCCCGCCTCGAGCTCGACGCGATCGGCGTCGGGGGCCGCTGCGGGGATCCGCAGGAGCGAGTTCTCGTGCATGCGGAGCGTGCCCGCCTCGAGCGTGAGCTCGACGCGGCCGTCGCCGCCGGTTCGGATCCGTTCGAGGGGGGCGATGCGTGCGTCGACCGTAGCGGGGCTCCAGGCCGGGGGCTCGCCGCGGCCGATCTCGACCTTGCCCGAGAGCTGGCGGACGATGCCGTCCGCGTATGCCGCGTGCGGAGTGGCTCCGAGCACGAGCGCCAGCAGCGTCAACGTCGATCCGAAGGCGATCGCACCGAGCGGTCCGGAAATCGGGAGTGATCTGTTCATCTCTGGTCCTCCAACGGGTTGGCCTGCACGTTTCAATTGGTCGTCACGTGCAGCAGCAGTCCGACGATCTGTTTGTCGTAGTCGAAGAGGGAAACGTTCGAGCGACGATAGGTGCCGCGCCAGTAGGCCTCGACGCGAACGTGGGGGAAGAGGAATCTCGAGAGCGCCACGCGGCCCGAGGCCACGTCGTCCGTGCGGGGCTCGATCTCGGGGTCGCCCTCGCCGAGAGACAGGAACGCCAGGGCGAGATTGTCGTTCAGGTACTCGTCGCGCGAATAGCTCGCCTCGAGCTGGGCGCGAATCGCAAACGGCAGGGCCAGTCGCACGAGCCCGCGCAGGCGATAGGCGTCGTGATCGAAATCGCCGTCGAAGCCGTCGGAGTTGCCCCCCGGTCGGGCCTCGGTCACCGACCGGAGCCAGGAGACGGAGAGTGCGAGGGACGAGCCTCGGAGGGGCAGAGCCAGGTTGTGTTCGACACCGAGTCCGCCCGAGAGGGAGTCCCGCTCCCAAGCGTCGAAGAGCGGATCGCCGTGGAATTCGGCGAACTCGAAGACGGAGAACACGCGCAAGATGCCGGCCCGCGGCCCGAGCGA
The DNA here is from genome assembly GCA_964519695.1 of uncultured Spirochaetaceae bacterium. GTDB lineage: Bacteria > Myxococcota_A > UBA9160 > UBA9160 > UBA4427 > UBA4427. Next base: position 790 of record CAZFKD010000460.1, on the reverse strand, counting down.
ATAGAGCAGATTCGATCGCAGCGATCCGCCGGTCAGCGCGCGGTCGAGATCCTGGAGCGTGTCGTAGGCCGAGGCGTCGAACCGAAGGGCGAGCTTCCTGCCCAGAGCCTCGCTCGGCTGAAGCGAGAGCGAGGCAAAGAGCGCGTACTGGATCATGTCGAAGTCGTTCAGGTCGTCGTGATGCGTCTGGTCGTAGCGGACGCCGAGCAGGAGCCCGCCACGCTCGCCGAGCCAGGGTTGACCCGACAGTCCCGCACCGAAGACGCCGCGGATGTCCTCGCGATTGCTCGCGGGGGTCTCGCTCTCGCGGCCCTCGAGCGTGACGTTGTCGTCCCACTCGAAGCCGGCGAGGGCATCGGCGCGAATACGCTGCCGGCCCTGGGCGATCTCCCGATCACGCAGCAGCAGGCGTGCGCGGACGGCGGTGTCGCTGGTCGGATCGATGCGCAGCAGCTCCTGCAGCAACGAGACGGCCTCCGGCTCGCGGCGCAGATCGAAGAGCACGAGCGCTCGCAGGAGCAGCGACTCCGATCGCAGGGCCGGCTCGAGCCGGGCTGCCGTCTGCAGCGCGCGATCGGCGCCGTCCGGATCCCCCGTCATGCGCAACGCCAGGCCCCGGGAGAAATGCGTCGGGCCCGAATCGGGAACGCGGCGCACCTCTTCGTCGAGCAGACTGCGCGCCGCTGCGGCGCCGCCGTGATCCAGCAGCACCTGAGCGATCTCGAGTCGGGCGCTGGGGCGGTATTCGGGCCAGCGCGCGACGAGGTGGCGGGTCGCCGCCCGTGCACGC
>CAZFKD010000459.1:0-3756 GCA_964519695.1 uncultured Spirochaetaceae bacterium | reverse complement strand
GACCTGCGCGCCGACGAGGCCATCGACGACGCGCGTCGCGATCCGGTCCTTCGCCTCGGGCATCGCGGCGACGAGCTGCTCCGCCGCCGCCTCGAGCCGCTCGCGTCCGCGGGCGCACATGAGGACATGGGCGCCGTCGACTGCCAGCGCCTCGGCGCTCGCGAGGCCGATGCCGCTGCTCGCGCCGATCACGATCGCGCGCTTGCCGGCGAGGCTGCCGGGGCCGCCGATGCGGTTGGCGGAGGGAAGTCCGGGTTGATCGGGCATGGGGCGCTCCTTGGCAAAGCGTTCGGGGAGGAAGGGGCTCGAAGTAGCCGAGCGGGCAGTCTAGCGACCGAAGGGGCGACGGCGCGCACGGGACGCGGCAGACTCGGGGAGCCCGATCGGGGCGGTCGCCCGGGAGTCGCGCGCATGCGAGCGAGCGTCGTCATCGCCGGCGGCGGGATCATTGGATCCGCCGTCGCCTACTGTCTCGCCGAGCGGGGCTGGCGGGACGTGGTCGTCGTCGATCTCGATCTGGCGGGGATCTACGCCTCGTCGGAGCTGAACGCGGGGGGCGTGCGCGCGACCTGGTGGCAGCCGGTGAACATCGAGACCTGCCGCCAGACGCTCGATTTCTTCCGGGCGCGCCGCGAGCGCTTCGGATTCCGCGAGCGGGGCTATCTCTGGCTCTACGACGATCCCGAGCATCTCCGGATCGCGCGCGAGAAGCAGAAGCTCCAGAACGCCCAGGGGCTCGGCGTCGAGCTGTTCGGTCCCGGCGAGATCGCGGCCCATTGTCCGCTGCTCGATTCACATCTCGAGGAGCTCGTCGGGGCGACCTTTTCGCCGCGCGACGGGCTGATCAATCCGAACGCCATGCGCGCCTATTATCGCAGCGAGGCCGAGGCGCTCGGCGTCCGCTTCCTGAACCGCCACTACGTCGACGGCGTCGTGACCGCGCGCGTCGCGGGCGAGAGCGGGATGCGGCGGGTCGAGGCGATCGACGTGATCGAGGTCGGCGGCGTCGATGCGGCCGACGCGTCGGGGGCCCTCCGCGAGATCCTGACGAGCCATCGCATCGACCGGGCGCGCAGGCTGCGCGAGACGCGCATCGAATGCGATGTCCTCGTCAATTGCCTCGGCGCCTGGTCGACCGTCTTTTCGGGCAAGCTCGGGATCCGCGACGTGACCGAGGCCGTGCGACGCCAAATCTGTCTCGTCGGCTTCGACCGCGCGGCGCTGCCGGAAGGCTTCGACTTCGATGCCCTCGGCATGGTCGTCGACGCGAGCGATCTCTATTTCCATCCGGAGGGCGGCCATGTCCTGGCGGGCTATTCGATCCCCGAAGAGGCGCCCGGCTTCGACTTCGCCTACGACGGCGCCGACTTCTTCGAGCGCTTCATCTGGCCCCGGCTCGCCCATCGCGCGTCGGCCTTCGAGCGCTGCGGGCATGTGCGCGGCTGGTCCGGCCTCTATGAGGTGACGCCCGATTGCAGCGGCATCGCCGGGCCGGTCCCCGGCATCGCGAACCTCTACGAGGCGCATTCCTTCACGGGCCGGGGCGTGATGCAGTCGTATGGCGTCGCGCGAGCGCTGGCGGAGCGCATCGCCGACGGCGTCTCGACGAGCTGCGATCTCGCTCCGCTCGGCCGTCAGCGCTTCGCGACCCGCGAGAGCTGGCTGCCCGAGTCGCTCCACATCTGATCCTCGGGATCGCCGCCGCCCTTCAGCCCGCCCATGCGGACGTCCGGCGCTCCGAGCCGCGCCGCGTCGGCCGTGTGGTCGTCGGGCTGGGTCTGGCTCTCGCGTTCGGCTTCGACGCGTGCATCGTAGTGGGCGATCTCGCGGGCCTGCGTCGCGGCGTCCCAGCCGAGGATCCCGCCGAGGATCCGCGCCGCCTCACGCGCCGCGATCTGGCCGCGATCGAAGGTCTCGATCGAGATGCGTGTCCGGCGCGTCAGGACGTCGTCGAGATGGAGCGCGCCTTCGTGGCTGGCGGCGTAGTGGAGCTCGGCGGCGAGATAGGTCGGGGCGCCATCGACGGGCTCGCCGAGCCGCGGGTCGGCGGCGATGAGCTCGAGCAGCTCCTCCGTTCGCGCGCCGTAGCGGGCGAGCAGATGCTCGACGACGTGGACGTGGAGGCCGGTGCGTTCGGCGAGCAGCTCGCGGCGATTCCAGCAGGCGCGGTAGCCGCTGGCACCGACGAGCGGGATCTCGTCGGTGCAGCAGGGCGGGATCTTGCGGTCGAATGCGCGGGCGGCGACGTCGACGACGTCCTTCGCCATGACGCGATAGGTCGTGTACTTGCCGCCCGCGACGGTGATGAGGCCGGAGACGGATTGGCTGACGGCGTGCTCGCGGGAGAGCTGGCTCGTCGCAGCGTCGTCGCCCTGCAGCAGCGGGCGCAGGCCGGCGTAGACGCCTTCGATGTCTTCGTGGCGCAGCGGCTGGGCGAGCACGGCGTTGACCTTCTCGAGCAGATAGTCGATGTCGCGGCGGCTGGCGGCGGGATGGGCGAGGTCGAGGTTCCAATCGGTATCGGTCGTGCCGATGATCCAGTGGCTCTCCCAGGGAATCACGAAGAGCACGCTCTTCTCGGTCCGCAGGATGAGGCCCGAATCGCCGTGGATCCGGTCGCGCGGGACGACGAGATGGATGCCCTTCGACGCGCGGACCTGGATGCGGCCGCGGCCCGCGTGGTTCTGGACCGAGTCGGTCCAGACACCGGTCGCGTTGACGATCTGGCGTCCTTCGATCGTGAAGGTCGCGCCCGTCTCGAGGCAGCGCGCCTTCACGCCGGCGACGCGGGCGCCGGCGATCTCGAAGCCTTCGGCGCGCACGCTCGAGAGGGTGCGCGCGCCGTGCAGCCGCGCGGTGCGGACGAGGGCGAGCGTATGTCGCGCGTCGTCGACCTGGGCGTCCCAGTACTGGATGCCGCCGACCATGCGATCGGCGCGCAGCCCGGGGAAGCGCGCGAGCACGCCGCGGCGCGAGAGATGACGATGGCGGGGGAGGGCGCGGCGGCCGGCGAGGGGGTCGTAGAGGAGTGTTCCGGCGCCGATGTAGGCGCGCTCCCAGACTCGGCGGGTCAGCGGGAACAGGAAGGGCACGGGCCGCACGAGATGCGGGCAGAGCCGCTCGAGCATCAGCGTCTGCTCGCGCAGCGCCTCGCGCACGAGGCCGAGCTCGAGCTGCTCGAGGTAGCGCAGGCCGCCGTGGATCAGCTTCGAGGAGCGGCTCGAGGTCCCCGAGGCCCAGTCGCGTTGTTCGATCAGCGCGACCGAGAGACCGCGGCTCGCGGCGTCGAGGGCGGTCCCCGCGCCGACGACGCCCCCGCCGATCACGACGAGATCGAAGGGCGTCTGCTGCACCGCCGCGAGGTCGCTCGCGCGCTGGGCCGGATCGAGTCGTGCCGCGTCCACCTTGGGCCCCCACCGCCGAATGCCGCCGGACGAGCGGCCTCGCGCCGGAAAATAGCCGCTCAGACCTCGAGTGCGGACTGGCTCGCCTCGACGCCCCGGCGGATCACGCCTTCGAGTCCCGCATCGAGGCGATCGAAGGCGACGCCCATGCCGCGGGGCAGGCTCTTCTCGTCCTCGTGGGCGGAGCCGTTCGTATAGACGATGCGGCCGTGGAGCACGAAGCGCGGCACGCTCGAGGACGGCAGCTCGAGATCGATTTCGGCCCCGACGACGAAGGGCCGCGGGGTCACGAAATAACCTCCGGCCGACGAGAGCGTGTAGCAGCGGACGAGCTTCTCGCGGCCGGCGGCGA
>CAZFKD010000458.1:0-3770 GCA_964519695.1 uncultured Spirochaetaceae bacterium | reverse complement strand
CACCAGCGTCGCCGGCGCGCCGCTCTCGAATCGAAGGCGCAGGAAGCGCCGGGTGCCGAGCCCCGCCTCGATCCCCTCGATCGAGCCGATCGCTCGCCCCAGCCGTTCCCGAACCACCGTCCTCAGTCGTTCCGCGTCCAATGGCCTTCAACCGAAGAAGAAATGACAGGCTGCGACGGCCGCGAAAAATCCCGCGAGGTCGGCCGCGAGGCAACACAGAAGCGCATGGCGGCCATCGACGACACCGGCTGCGCCGAAGTAGACCGCGAGGACGTAGAAGGTCGTCTCGGTCGAGCCCATCAACGTCGAGGTCAGCATCCCGATGAAGGAGTCGGGGCCGTGGGTCGTCAGGATCTCGCTCATGACACCGAGCGCGCCGCTCCCCGAGAGCGGCCGGATCAAGGCCATCGGCAGGACCTCGGCCGGAACGCCGATCTGACGCGTGAACGGGTCGATCCAGCCGATCACCGCGTCGAGCGCACCGGAAGCGCGCAGCATCCCGACGGCCACCAGGATCACGACGAGGTAGGGCACGATGCGCAGGGCGACGTCGAGCGCTTCGCGCCCGCCTTCGACCATCGCGTCGTAGACCGCGACGCGGCGGCTGAAACCGTAGGCGAGCACCGCGAGCAGCAGCGCCGGCAGCGTCCAGCTCTGGAGCGCATTCCGGAAGGCCGCAGCGAGGCCGCTCACCTGCCACGCATCGCGGAACGCGAGGCCGACGGCGCCCAGAAAGAAGGCGATGCTGGCGAGCACGAGCCCCTGGCGCAGGCGAAGGCGCCAGCCCGATTCAGCGATCCGGGCGGGCGGACGGATCGCGTCCGTCGGTCCGGGAACCGGCTCCGGAGCCTTCGCCGCGTCGGCCGTCGGCAGCTCCGGGAGGCCGCCGGGCGCGGCGGCTTCGGCAATGCGGGGCGCGAAGATCGAGAGCGGGCGGAGCAGAAAATACGTCGTGAGGGCGACCGCCGTCGAGCAGAGGGTCGCGAAGAGCGTCGGCATCCAGATCGCCCACGGATCGGCGGAGCCCGCTGCCGCGCGCACGCCGATCGTCCCGAGCGGAGGCAGCAGCGTGATCGACGAGGCGTTGATCGCGAGGAACAGGACCATCGCGTTCGAAGCCTGCGGCGCATGTCGGTTGAGCCGGGCGAGCTCGCTCATCGCCTTCAATCCGAAAGGGGTCGCCGCGTTGCCCATGCCGAGCACGTTCGACGCGAAGTTCATCAACATCGCGCTCATCGCGGGATCGTCCGCGGGCACGTCGGGAAAAAGCCGGCGCATGAGCGGCGCGAGCCGGCGGGCGACGACCTCGCGCAGCCCCGCATCGAACGCGATCCGCATCAGGCCGAGGAAGAACACCATGACGCCGACCAGCCCGATCACGAGCTGGACGGCCGACTTTGCGCTGTCGAAGATGGCCTGGACGACGCGCTCGAGGGCGTCGGCACCGGACGCTGCGGCGACGAGCAGCGAGACCGTCACCAGCACGAGCCAGATCGCGTTGAGCATCGGTCCCCCCGAACCCGAATCGCGGCGCGAGGACGATGGCCGGCGCGTCGATTGCTCGTCGGCAGGCTCCCCGATAAGCTCGGTGGCGTCAAGCGTCCCGACGCCTTCCCCCCGCGATCTCTTCCTCGTCTTCGGGGATTCGAAGAGGCTCACATGCCGCGGCGTTCGGGCTCGGGGGGATCGTGGTTCGCGCCGGTGGAGAGCGAAGGCGCCGAAGCCATGGACTCGCGCCGGACTGCTGTAGCGCTTCGCTGCGTCGCGCGGGCATTCGGCTTCCTCCTCTTCGTGATCGGATGTGCATGCATCCCGCTGGGCAAGGGGGGCGCCGCCGCGGAGACGAGCGCGCACGGGCCGGAGGGGCGCGGCGGGCTCGCCGAGCAGCTCGACGGGCTGCTCGTGGGCGGTCTGATGGCGAAGGCGAGTGTCGGGATCTGGGTCGAACGGGCCGAGGATGGAGCCGTTCTCTACGCGCGCGGGGGCGAGCAGCTCTTCATTCCCGCGTCGAACCAGAAGCTCCTGACCGCCATCGCGAGCCTCGCGCGGTTCGGGCCGGCCCACCGCTTCGCGACCCGCATCTGGGCGCCCGAGGCGATCGATGGGGAAGGCGAGGTCCGCGCGCTCGTCGTCGAAGGGGGCGGCGATCCGCTGCTGCGATCCGAGGACTGGTGGCGCCTCGCCGCGGACCTGCGCACGGGCGGATTGCGCGCCGTGCGCGGGGATCTGCGGGTGGAAGATGGGCTGTTCGAAGGGCCCGCCTGGCATCCGAGCTGGGGCGACGTCACGGCGCGCGCCTACCACGCGCCGGTCGGCGCCCTGACGGCGAACCAGGGCGTCTTCGCCGTCTCGGTCTGGCCGCGCGCCGAGGCGGGATCGGCGGCGCGCGTCGCGGTGGACCCGCCGGTCGACTATCTGCGGCTGCGCAACCTCGCCCGGACGGCGTCGCCGCGCGCGCGTCCGAGCCTGTCGGTCGATCGCATCGCGGGCGCAGCTTCCGAGGGCATCGCGGAGGAGATCGTGCGCGTCGAGGGCGGAGTTCGGAGGGGGGATCCTGGAGACCTGTTCGCGCGCAGCGTGCTCGACCCGGGGCTCTATGCGGGCTCGCTGCTCCTTCACCAATTGCGGGCGAACGGGATCGACGTCGAAGGCGTCGTCCGCCGTGCGCCCCGCGGCGACGAGGTCTTCGCGCTGATCCTCGAACGGCCGGGCGGCAGCGTCGCGGAGATCGTGCGGGCCTGCCTCAAGCAGAGCAGCAATTCGGTGGCCGAGGCGCTCGTCAAGAATCTCGCCGCGTGGGACGGGGTCGCGGAGGGCGGGGCACCCGTTCGCCCCGGCGAGTGGGTGGGCGGCATCCGCGTGCTGCGGCGCGAGCTCGAAGCGCTCGGCATCGATCTCGCCGAAGCGAGGCTGGTCGATGGCTCGGGGCTCTCGCTCCAGAATCGGCTCAGCCCCCGGATGATCGTCGAAGCCCTGCGGATCGCGCGGGCGTCGTTCGAGATCGGTCCCGAGTTCGTTTCGGCGCTGCCGATCGCCCATCGCGACGGCACGCTCGAGCGTCGCCTCGAACGCGCGGAGGGCCGCATCCGGGCGAAGACGGGTCTGCTCTCCGATGCGGGCGTCACGGCGCTCTCGGGTTATGCGGAGCGCCCCGACGGCGACACGCTGATCTTCTCGATCCTCGTGAACGGCCCCGGCGGTGGCGGCGAAGCCGGGATGGTGGCCGTCGATCGCATCGCGGAGGTCCTGCTCGAGGCGCCGCTTTCGGCGTCGACTCCGATTCCGACGCAGATCCCGAGCCTGCCTTCCGCTGCTGCCCGCCCGGATTCGGTCGCCGCCGCGCAGCGCCGCCCATGGACGCACGCAGCCGGGCGCGAGCGCTGATCAGGAGGCGCGCGTCGCTCCGGCGGGTTCGCGGACGAACGCGCGCATCACCGAGTCGATGTATTCCGACGGCAGCTGGGTGCCCTCGCGCAGGCGCCGATCGATGACGCCCGGCCCCCAGTTGTACGCCGCGAGCGCGATCGACACGTCACCGTATCGGTTCGTCAGCTCGCGCAGGTAGGCGGCGCCGAGCTTCACGTTGATGGCGGGGTCGAACAGGATCTGCGGGCCCGACCACGGTACGCCGTGCTTCAGCGCGAGCTCACGCCCGGTCGCGGGCAGGATCTGCATCAGGCCGAGGGCGCCGACGTGAGACACCGCCTGGGGACGACCCGCGCTCTCCACCTCGATCACCGCGGCGACGAGATGGGGCTCGAGACCCTGCG
>CAZFKD010000457.1:0-3783 GCA_964519695.1 uncultured Spirochaetaceae bacterium | reverse complement strand
CCTGCTCGACGCCGTCCGGCGAACCCGCCAGGACCTCGAACCGGAGATGCTCCCGGTCGTTTCCCTTCCGCTTCCAGAGCTGCGTCGTCGGCCGATCCGGATCGGGCTGGCGGATCCACTCCGTCGCGTCGACGGGCGCGGGCGCGACGAGCCGCTCGCCAGGCGCCTCCGCGCGCGCGGCCGCGGTCAGGCCGAGCGCCAGCACCGCGATCCGAGCCGTCTTCGAATGGAAGCGCATCGAATCTTCCCGTTCCGCTGCCTATCCGGCCGCGACCTCGTCGTTGGGGTTTCCGCTGGGCGCGATCGCAACCGGCGGTTCGGCCGGGCCAGCCGGTCGCGCCCACGCCGCGTCGCGGAACACGGACGCCCGCCAATAGCGCCCCTGCAGCCACAGATGGACCAGAAGCAGGCCGTCGAGCGCGAAGAGCGCCGGTGTCGAGAGCCCGGGCCAGAGCCGTACGACCGCGGCGAGCAGGACCAGCAGCGCGACCGAGCCGGCCATCGGACCGTGGCGGAGGAGACGGTCCTCGGGCAGGAATGCAGCGATCAGATCGGCGTTCTCCGGCTCCTCGATCGCGTGGGCGACGGTCCAGTTCCAGCCCGCGAAGCAGAGCAGGAAGATCAGTGGAAAGGGCGCCAGCCAGAGGGCGATCCCGCCGCGACCGAGCGTGTCGATCTCGAGGAACTGCGCGATGCCCAGGGCGAACGGAATCAGCGAATCCGCCAGCCGGGGAACCCAGACGAGGCGCATCACGAGCTGTGCGTAGTAGATCCAGAGCACCATGATCGCGAGCAGCATCGCGGTCGCCTGCAGCCACGCCTCGACCGGGATCGCGAGGAAGCCCTCCGACTCCGCGAGCGAGGAGAATCGGGACCAGAGCGATTCGAGCGCGATCGCCTGGATGATGCTCGTGAGCGTGAGCAGGACGCTCGGGAATTGCGCCTTCGCGCGCGTCCTCAGGATCGCCACCTGCTGGTCGACGCCCTCCACGCAGCCGGCCTAACGCTTCACGATCCAGTCCGGATGCCGATCCTCGACCATGCGCCGGATCCCGTCCTTCCAATGCACCTTCGCCGGGCCGACGAGCGCCTGCATCTTCGTGTTGTCGGTCATGACGCTCTCGAGGGTCTTGTCGGTGTACTCGAATTTCGGGGCGATCCCGATCAGCTCGCCGATGTAGCCGCACCACTCCTCGATCGCGACGTGCTCCTGGCCGCTCCAGTTGATGATGCGGGCAGGGACGGTCGCGGACTCCACGATGCCGGAGACGGTGCGGTTGATGTCGTCCTGATGCAGCAGCGTGTACTGCGAGGGCTTGTCCGTATGCACCGGGATCGGCGTGCCGTTCTTGATCATGAGCAGATGGAAATAGGGCCAGCCGCCGTTGCTGCCGTAGGGCGTATTGAGGCGCGTGATGACGGTCGGCAGGCCGAACTCGCGGGCGGCATAACGCGCGACGACCTCGGCGGCGATCTTCGAGATGCTGTAGGTCGGCATCATGACGCGGTGGTTGTCGCCGAGGGGGCTCTCCTCGGTGAAGGGCGTATGGCCGTTGGGCTGGTAGACGCCGGTCGTCGAGCAATGGAGGAAGCCCTTCGCCTTGCGGACATGGCTCATGAGCAGGCCGACGCCCTCGCCGTTCGTCCGGAGATCGGTCTCGAAATCGGGCGTGCGCGCGACGGCAAAGTTGAGGACGTAGTCGAAGTCGCGCGGCAGCTTCGAAAAGTCGCCGGACTCGAGGTCGGTCACGACGCACTGGATGCCGGCCGCCTCGAACTCCGCCTTCTTCTTCGCGTCGCCGAAGCGCGCGGTCGCCCAGACCTCGTTGTCCTTCGCGAGCGTGAAGGCGACGGGGCCGGCGACCTGGCCGGTCGGACCGGTGACGAGGATCTTCTTGCCCTGCATGACGGGTTCTCCTGGCTGGGGGACGATGCGGGATCGGGTCCCGGGATCGGATGGCGAAAGGCGGATGGCGAAAGGCGGATGGCGCGTCCGCGCCGCGCGAGGGTCCATCAGCGCCGGGCGAGCGTCAACTCGCGCTCGGCGGTCGCCTGCGCGCGCCGCGCAGCGCGAGAAAGGCCGTCCAGCCGGAGCAGAGCAGCAGGCCCACGGCCTCGCGCGGCTCTTCATGGGCAGCGGCCTGCATCTCGAACGACGTGAATGCCTCGGTCGGCGCGCTCGGCAACGACCCCGCCAGGGCGAGGAACCAGACCGCGAATCCGGCGGCGGCGAGCGCATTCGGAAGGACCGGCATCCGCCCGAACCAGGCGGCCAGGGAGAGCGCGGCGGCGAGGCCGTAGCCGAGCATCCAGGCGAGCGGATCCGGATCGTTCCACTGCACCGCGACCGCCAGCAGGAAGACCGCGCAGAAAACGGCGCTCGCGATGCGCATCGATCCCTCCGATCCCGTCCCTCAGACGAGCCGCCGCGCCAGGACCACGATCCCGACGGCGATCGGCACGAGGATCGCGATCGGCCGGAACATCGGCCAGAGGCCGCGTTCGGCGGGCGCGACCGCGCCTTCGGCGCCCGCGGCGTACAGCCGCGCGAGCGCCCAATCATCGAGGGCCGCGAGCGCGATGAAGGGGAGCGCGCCGCACGCCAGCCAGAGAACGCCCCGACTCGCGGCGAAGAGCGCGAGGCCGCAGGCGAGGCCGGCATGGACCAGCCCGCGCAGCCCCGGCGCGTCGCGCACGCGGGGGAGAACCAGGAGCGCAGCCAGCACGGCGCCGAGGGCGATCGAGCCGGACAAACGCCCTGGCGCGGCGAGCGGCGACGGCTCCCCGAGCGCGGCGCCCGCGTAGACCGCGAGGACGAGCGCGAGAATGAACGGCCGCCTTCGGTTCGGGTCCGCCGAGAGCGGCAGCAGCGCGGTCTGCGGCCGCCGGAAGACCTCGGCGAGCGCCAGCTTCCCGATCCACGCGACCGGGACGAGCAGGACGAGGCCGAGCCCTGCCGTCTGCTCGGGCGCGAGAACGCCGACGCCGTGCGCGCGGATCCAGTCGCAGGCGATGATCGTCGCTGCGGCGACCGCGACCCCCAGGATCCGGGCGTATTCGCTGCCGCGCGCGAGCGCGGGATTGTCGAGGCGGAAGCCGCCGTCGGCCTCGTCGCGCGGGAGCGCGCGGCCGTTCGGAAACAGGCGGGGCACGGCGGCGACATAGCGCTCGAATGCCCCGGGAAACAGCCCGCGCAGGCGCGTCTCCTCGCTCGCGATCGTGTCGCGATAGGCGAGCCACCAGATCAACCCGAACGGCAAGGCGACCGCGATCCGCCCGATCAGCAGGCAGAGCCCGAGATCGATCAGACCGTTGGCGAGATAGAAGGGATTGCGGGAGAAGCGGTAGGGCCCGGCCGTCACCAGCCGCCGGTTCTGCTCGAGACAGCCCTTCGCCCAGAAGTGCAGGAGCGAGCCAGCCGCGAGCAGCAGTGCGGCCGAGGCGAACCGGACGACGTCGGCCTTCGACTCCGGCGGGCCGGCATCGGCAACGAGGCAGCCGACGGCGACGAGCCCGCTCCGCAGGTTCCTCCGCCGGATTCGCAAGCCTGGCCTGCTCTTCCGCCTACTTCGGCGGGATCCGGATGCCGCCGTCGACCCGGATGACCTCGGCGTTCATGTACGGATTCGTGATCAGCTCGAGCACCATGCTCGCGATCTCGTCCGCGACGCCGAGCCGCTTCGGGAACAGGACGTTCTGGCCGAGGTTGGCCTTGAACTTCTCCGAGCCCTCGCCGGTGCCGTAGATCGGCGTGTCGACGAGGCCGGGCGCGACGGTGTTGAC
>CAZFKD010000456.1:0-3815 GCA_964519695.1 uncultured Spirochaetaceae bacterium | reverse complement strand
CGAATACAGCGGAAGCAACGAGTCCGGCGATGGCAGAAAGCACCAGAGCGGCGAAACCGAAGGCGACACTGCACCAGAAGATGGTGCTCAGCTCGACCTGGTCGATCTGTGGCCGCTGCACGATTGCCGTCGAGAGTCCTGCCTCTCGAAACACTTGCAGGATGTGCGCGAAGGCCAGCGCGATCGCGACGACACCGTACTCCTCGGGAGTGATGTATCGGGCCATGATCGAGATCGTCGCAATACGCGCGACGAACTTGATCAACTGGGTGTACAGCGTGATGAATCCGCCGTCTACCGCTTTGCTCTTCAGGGACATGGAGACGGCGAGCTTCTGAGACCGGACACTAGTCCGCCATCTCGACCGCGGACATCCTGCTCCGCTTGAACGACGGAAACAGGAGCAAGTACGGATGCTTCTTGCGAGCCTCCGTCACGAGAGTCTCGAACCGGATGGAGTCGCCACGGTCGAGACAGTGTTGAAGCGCATTCTGGAATGCAACCTGCAGGCGCCTGATCTGGGAAGTTCGGGCGCGCAGATAGTGAATCGGATGCCGCATCTTCATTCTCGGAGTCCAGTGCTTGCGCTGAACTTTTCTCACCTCGCGGTACATCTCGAAGACACGCGACGAGACGGTCCCCGAATGGATCCTGTAGTGGACAGCCACGTGCTCCGAAACGACGAAGGATCCGCGCTCGGCAAGGCGGATCAGCAAGTCCCAATCCTCAGTGCCTTTGAGGTTCACATCGAAGCCTCCGACTCGGTCGAAGGAATCCGCTCTCATCAAGATCTGGCCCGGCGTTCGTACCCAGCCTGCGATCAAGAGGCGAAGGTGGCAATCCCCGGCTGGTAACCGATGCGCAGCCGATATCGTGTCATCGATCGCGGAGTCCCGCTGCCAATCCAGCTCCAGCTCCGAGAAGTGCTTCTGATAAGCGCAAGAGATCACGCTTTGCGGGCACCTTCGGAAGGCCGCCAGGTGATGCGCCACGTTCTCCGGAAACCAGAGGTCATCGTCGTCGAGAAATCCGATGAACTCGCCTCTTGCCGCCTTCGCCCCCCGATTCCTGGCAGCTGCTTGTCCGGCGTTTTCCTGCCTGTAGAAGCGAACTCTAGGATCGGAGAACCGGTCGCAGATCGCGCTCTCTGTGTCGGTTTGCGACCCGTCATCGACGACGATGACCTCGAGGTTCGCATGGGATTGATGCAGAACCGATTCGACAGCTTCGACGACGAGATGAGGTCGGTTGAACGTGGGAATGACGACGGAGACGAGAGGCGCTTCGGCTCGATCGGCGGTATGCATCGACACAGTTCCTGGTTCAGGAGTCGAGATCGAAAGGGGGAAGCAGCAAGGCGAGGCTTCTCTTTCGGTCACTCGACCTGAATGGAGGAGAGCCCTTTGCGTGCGCGGACCCTCTTCGAGGCGATGGAGTCGTCCAGCAACTTGTATCCGAACGCGTTCAAATCGACCGGAGATTTCGGGTGCCAGAGGTGATACATCGTCGCACGGCGAGGTAGATAGCCGGCGTGAATTCCGCGATTGCCGAGGCGAGCCATGAACTCCCAGTCCTCCGCCCCGTACGACTCGAGCGTCGCCTCGAATCCGTCCACGGCAACGAAGTCTTCCCTGTTCACCACGATGCAGAATCCGGACATCCCTCGGAAGGTTTGCGGCACTCCCCCCGGACGTCTGTCTCGGAGAGGTAGGAGATATCGCCTCCCCGACATTCGTCGCCGATAGGCGTCGAGAATGAACCTTGCAGAGAAAAGCTCTTGGAGAGGAAGGGAGCCGTCCAGGAGCAGCCCGCTCGTGGGTTCATCGAGCATGACTCGCCTTCCCGCGACGAACCATCCCGCTTTCATCGTCTCCCGTGCGACTCGAACGAAGTCTGGGGGTACGATGATGTCATGATCCAGGAAGATCACGATTCGCCCGTTCGATCGCAGAAATGCGTTGTTGCGAGATCGGGCAAGTCGAAACCCTGCGTCGTCCTGTTTGGCGTGCAGGACGCAAACGTTGGAAGACTCCTGATGACTCCGGATGACTTTCTCTGTCGCCGGGTTGCTGGACCCGTCATCAGCAACGATCACCTCGGTACCCGAGTCCGCTGAGGACAGGACCGAGCGCAGGGCGAGATCCAGCTGGCGATCGCCGTTGAAAGTAGAAATGATCACAGAGGTTTCGATCATCTGGATACGTCGTTCCGGTGGATCGGCATGCCGTCACGTCCGCTGTCCCGACGGTGCGCTTCGCGACGAATCGATCGGTGCGTTCGGTCAGGCTTCTTCCGGCTCGGCGGCATCGTCCGCGTAGTAGCCGTAGTGCCCGGCGCGGACGGGGAGGGGACCCTCGTTCAACACGGCACCGAGGAGTCGACCCTCTGGCAGCAGCTTGATCATCGCCTGGATGGCGCCCTGGGTGGACCTTCCGGCGCGTCCGACGGCGATGGCGGCTTTGACCGGCCCGAGGATCAGGGCGGCGTCGGGGACCAGCAGGACCGGCGGCGTGTCCACGACGACGATCTCGTACTCCCGTTCGAGATCCCGCAGCAGCGTTGCGAGCGCTGGCTGCGAGAGCGCCTGGTGTGCGTCCGACTGGGGACGCCGGGCCGGGTAGACGTCGAGCGTGGGAACGTCGATCGAGACGCAAATTTCCCGCAGCCGCGCTTGCCCCGAGAGGACGTCCTCGATGCCCACCTCGACATCGATCTCAAGACTCTTGGCGACGTTCGGCTTGCGCAGGTCGAGGTCGACAAGCGCCACGCCGCGGCCCACGTCGAGGGAGGCCAACGCCAGCGCCAGGTTGCAGGCCATCGTCGTCTTGCCCTCTTCGCGCAGGGCGCTCAGCACGGCGACACTGCGAGCGCCGCGAGCCTGGACCTCCCGGCGCAGGCGCAACGCGAGGTGGCGAAGCGCCTCGGCGGCCGGCCCGCGGGCGTCCACGATGACCTCGCGCGACTGCCAACGCCCGCGCCTCGCCGAGGACACGGGCACCTGGGGAGGAGGCGCCTGCTCCACCAGCGGCGGCGGCGGAGCGAACGTACGGAACGTCTCCAAGATCTCGGGGTCCTGGTTTCGCTCGCGCGGCGCTCTCCGTTCCGGGGAGGTCTCCGGAGAGTTCCGCCTGGCCTCGCGCAGCGCGTCATGGATCTCACCCATCGTTGGTTTCCAGACGGCGTTCGGTCCTCAGCTCCCGGATCTGCAGAGCCTGGGTCTGGGAGAAGGGGAGCTCCTGGAGGCCGAGGGAGGATTGGTGCATAGGTTCCTGATCGGTCGATACGACCGCTGCGATGACCGGAACTTAGCGGACAGCGGCCCTGTGGGGCGACGCGAACCGTCCGCGAGGCCATGAAGGCGCGCATCCGGCCCCGATCAGGAGTGAGTGCCCGGGGGCAGCGGGGAGGTGACCGCTTCTCGATTTCCTGCTGTCGGCATCGTCCGGCGCCGGCAGATCGAGCGGTCCGGGCATCGGCGGAGGCGGCGTGCTTCCACCGATGCCCCCGGAAAACCGATGGAAACTCGGGCACTCTTGAGGTATAAGGACGGCGGCTCCGGGGTCGATTTGCGGGAGGCAACATGCGATCTGGTCACGTCTCGTCGTTCTTGCGTCACCGCGACGCTGCCGCTGTCCGAGCCCTGTTGCTCGTGGCCGCCTTGGGCGTCGGCTGCGCGTCGCCGACCTTTCCGTCGGGCGAGACGCCTCCGCAGACTGCTGCCGGCGTCAAGAGCGATCTCTACCGCGTCGGTGCCTCGGATCAGTTGACGATCCGGGTGCTTCCGGATCCGGCGATCGAGCGCACCGTCGTCGTCC
>CAZFKD010000455.1:0-3816 GCA_964519695.1 uncultured Spirochaetaceae bacterium | reverse complement strand
GGCCCGGATCGGCGCCTCCGGCCAGCGTGTGCTGGTCGTCGAGGAAGGCGCCCGCGCGACGCTTCCCCCGGCGCTCAAGGAGCCCTTCTTCCTGACGGGCTTGCGCGACGAGGGGGTGCTCGATGCCTGCCTGAAGACGCTCTCGGTCCCGCTGATCGACCGAAGGCGGATCGCCGCCGAAAGGCTCGCCTTCCAGCTCGTCGCGGACCCCGTGCGGATGGACGTCGGCCAGGCCGCGGTGACCGCCGAGGAGCTGGTCGCCTGGGGCCTCGCCAAGCCCGACGAGGCCCAGGCCCTCGTCCGCGAGCTGCTCGAGTCTTCGAAGGTCGAGCGCGGCATCCTGCTCGAGTCGCCGGTCGTCCGGATCGGCCGGCGAACGGCCGTTGGACGGCCGCCCCAGATCGGCCACCACCGCCGCGGTCTGCCGGGCATCGTGGGCACCCTCTCGGATCCGCTCCCGGGGCTGCTCGGATCCCAGATCCGCGCGCTCTCGAACCTCGGCCTCGGGGCACCGCCGCCCGAGGCCCAGGCGCGCCTGCTCGGCGGCCCGCTCGCGGGCGGCGCCGGCTTTGCCGACGAGCCGCCCTGGCTCTACGACCTGCTGCGCAAGCGGGTCGCGGCTTCGTACGGCGACTTCCGGACGCTGACGGGCGAATTCGAGCTCGTCTCGGTCTCGGGCCAGCCGGGGGTGCGGGTCCGCAAGACCGGCGAGATCTGGCTCGGCCGGACGCTCGTCCTCGCGGCGGCCCCCTCGGCGCTCCGCGATCAGTACGCGGCCGATCCCGTGAACCCGGCCTCGCCCGGGCGCCCCGTTCCTTCGATCCTCACGCGCGGGGGCCAGCGCGCGTTTCGCGCTGCGTTCCTGTTCAGCGTGCCGACGGCCGTCCTGCCCGAAGGCATGAGCGCACGGCTCATCCTGCCCGAGCAGGATGCGGACCAGCCGACGACGGCGATCACCGCCTTCCCGAGCCAGACCCATTCCCAGCGCGTCGACCTCGTCGCCCGGACCGTCGTCGCCGATCGCGACCCTGAACGCCTCGCGCGCCTGCGCCGGGCGATCGCCGCGCGCCTGCGCGACCTGATGCCGTTCTGCCGGGATTCGCTCGTCGCGCAGGGCGTCGAGCTGCCGCGCTGGGACGGCGACGATGGCTGGCTCGAGGACCCGCTGCCGGGCCTGGGCTGGCCAACGGAAATCGACCTGCGACTCTCTGCGCGCCCCTCCATCTACCACCTCGATCGCGCTGCGGTGGCCGCCCTCGGATTCGAGGGTGACCTGCTGCTCGGCTGGCGGGGTGGGGACGCGATCGCGGCCGAGCTCGCTTGAGCCGTCGGCCCCGAGCGTCAGGAGACCGATCTGCGCGCGATCGATGAAGCGAGAGCGGTGACCCACGGGACGCCGCTGGGATCCCGCGATGCGACGGGACCCAGCCTGCGGGACCTCGTTCGCACGGTCCGGTTGTCCTTCCGATATCGGACGGCGATCGCGGGCACGTTCGCCTGCGCGGCGCTCTTCGCGGCGACGCGATACGTCAAGACCTGGCTGATGCAGCCGGCGATCAACGACGTGCTGCTCCCCGCCACGAAAGCAGGGGGCCTCGATTGGAACGCCTTGGGCCCGGAAGTCTGGCAGATCGGTGTGATCCTCGGGATCACCCTGCTCGCCGCACCGCCCGCCATGTTCCTGCGGCTCTATCTCGCGAACTGGGTCGTCGCGCGCTCGCGCCGGGACGTCGACGAACGGGTCGCCGAGAAATTCCTCGCCGCACCGCTCCGGCTCCATCGCGGGGAGGCGAGCGGCGAGCTGCTCTCGCGCGCGCTGACCGACGCCCATCTCGCCTGCCGAACGCTCGAGGTCCTCTACAAGGACGTCGTCGAGGACCTCATGTTGCTGGTCGGCGGCATCGTCACGATGCTGCTGCTCTCCTGGCAGCTCTCGCTGCTGTCGCTGGCGACGATGCCGATCCTGCTGGGCATGCTCGCCTACTTCGGCAACCGCATCCAGAAGAAGACGCAGCGCCGCCAGGAGACCCAGAGCGATCTCTCCCAGCGCCTGATCGCCATTCTCTCGGGCATCAAGGTCATCAAGGCCTTCCAGGGCCAGGCGCTCGAGCTCGCCGCGTTCTCGCGCGAGACACAGACCTATTTCAAGCGCCACATGAAGGTCGTCATGCAGCGCGGGCTCGCGAAGACGACGAGCGAATCGGTGAACCAGCTGGTCGGCGCCGCGATCCTCGGGATCGGCGCCTATTTTGCGCTCGAGGGCAAGTTCGGCGTCGACCTGGGCACCCTGGTCTCGTTCTCGGCCGTGATGCTGCAGATCTACAAGCCGATCAAGAGCCTCACGATCTCGTACACGACCATCATGGAGGCCAACGCGGGATCACGGCGCCTGTTCGAAATCTTCGACATGCCCGAAGACGTCCCCGATCGTCCGAACGCCCGCGAGATGCGTGGCCTGTCGCAGGGCATCCGCTTCCGCGACGTTCATTTCGACTACGGCCAGGGGCCGATCCTCCAGGGTGTCGACCTCGATGTGAAGCCCGGCGAGGTCATCGCCTTCGTCGGCCGGACCGGGACGGGCAAGAGCACGCTGATGGACCTGCTGCTCCGTTTCCACGATCCGACCCGCGGCGCGATCGAGATCGACGGCGTCGATCTGCGCGACCTGAAGCGCCAGTCGTTCCTCTCGCATGTCGCGGTCGTGACCCAGGAGCCCTTCCTCTTCGACGTCTCGATCCTCGAGAACATCCGCTACGGCAAGCCGGGCGCGAGCATGGACGAGGTCCGCGCGGCCGCTGCGGCCGCTTCCGCGGACGAGTTCATCGACGAGCTGCCGCAGGGCTACGACACGCCGGTCGGCGAGTTCGGCCTGCGCCTCTCCGGCGGCCAGCGCCAGCGCATCACGATCGCCCGCGCGATCCTCGCCGATCCCGCGATCCTCGTCTTCGACGAGGCGACGAGCGCCCTCGATGCGAAGACCGAGCGGGCGGTTCAGCTCGCGATCGAATCGCTGCGCGGCGAGCGCACGATCTTCCTCGTCGCCCACCGCCTGACGACGATCCGCCACGCCGATCGCATCGTCGTGCTCGACGCAGGCCGGATCGTCGACATCGGCGATCACGAAACCCTCGTCGCCCGCCCCGGGATCTACCGCGAGCTGGTCGGCGCCGGCACCGGCGCCGAGCAGAGCACGTCCGCGTAGAACGCCTCGACGAAGGCGGCGAAACGCTCCGGCGCGAAGCGGTCCTGCGCATCCCGCCGGGCCGCGGCGCCGAGCGCGCGGCGCCGCGCCGGATCTTCGATCAGCTGCGCGAACGCGGCAGCGAGCGCCCCGGCGTCGGCATCCGCGTCGACGAGCAGCCCGGTCTCCCCGTCGCGGATGATCTCCACAATCGCGCCGCGCCGCAGGCCGACGAGCGGCAGACCGAGGGCCGCGGCCTCGCGCAGGGCGCGGCAGCTGCCGTCGGAGCCGGGCGCGAGATAGGCGAACAGGTCCATCGCGGCGAGCAGCGCCGCGTAGTCGTCGCGGCGATGGCCGGCGAGGATCACGCGATCCTCGAGCCCGAGCGCCCGCAGCGGCCTCCCGACGACCTCCTCCGCATGGGTCCCGCGCCCGAAGATCACGAGGCGCGCCTGCGGATGGCGATCGGCGAGCCGGCGCATCGCCGCGAGCAGGAGATCGAAGCGGCGATGGGCCTGCATCCGGGCGACGACCCCGATCAGGAATGTGTCCTCTCCGGCGCCGAGCCCCTCGCGCGGTCGCCGGGCCGCCGGCAGCGACGCTCCGGATTCGCCGCCCGCGAACGGGCGCGCGAC
>CAZFKD010000454.1:2336-3826 GCA_964519695.1 uncultured Spirochaetaceae bacterium | reverse complement strand
GGCCCCCGAAGGGGTTCGATACGCTCGGCACTCGCTTGTTCGAGGTCTAGCCGCCCTCCGAGTTCGCCGGCGTTGCTTGCCCCGGCGGGCTCAAGCGCCTAGAGTCAAAGGGCTTTTTTGCCCCCCGACCGGCCCGCTACGTCGTTCTGCG
Source organism: uncultured Spirochaetaceae bacterium (assembly GCA_964519695.1). Taxonomy (GTDB): domain Bacteria; phylum Myxococcota_A; class UBA9160; order UBA9160; family UBA4427; genus UBA4427. The sequence continues at coordinate 3,675 of CAZFKD010000454.1, read as the reverse complement.
GCAGCGGGTCAGAGAGATCCGTGCTCCGCACATCGCCCGAGCAATTCGAAGCGCTCGCCCGACGGGGTCGTCACGTCCCGGTCCTGCGCGAGATCCTCGCCGATCTCGACACCCCGCTTTCGCTCTTCCGCAAGCTCGACGACGGCCAGACCGCCTTCCTGCTCGAGTCGGTCGAGGGCGGCGAGAAATGGGCGCGGTACAGCTTCCTCGGCGTCGGGGCCCGGGCGAGCTTTCGCGCACGAGGCCAGCGGGTCGAATGGAGCGAGGCCGGCCGGACCGAGGTCCTGACGACGGCCGGAGATCCGCTCGAGGTCCTGCGGGAGCGTCTGAAGGCCTTCGCCGCGGTCGTACCCGATTTCGGGGGCCTGCCCCGCTTCCTCGGTGGCGCGGTGGGCATGATCGCCTACGACTGGGTCCGTTTCGTCGAGGCGATCCCGGACGCCAATCCGGACCGCGTCGGACTGCCGGACGCCTTTTTCGTGCTGCCGGAATACGTCGTCGTCTACGACAACGTGCGACACACGGCGCTGATCGCGATCCACACCGAGGTGGACCCCGGCGAGGACGTGCGCGCGGCGTTCGCGAAGGCCGAGTCGCGCCTCGAGTCGATGATCGATCGCCTGCGCGCGCCGCTCGCCGCCGAACCGCGAAGGCCGGCCGTGCGCGCGCCGATGGAGGTCGAGCGCAGCCTGTCCGAATCGGAATTCCACGACATCGTGAAGCGCGCGAAGGAATACATCGAAGCCGGCGACATCTTCCAGGTCGTGCTCGCCCAGCAGTTCCAGCTGCCGCTCCAGGTCGATCCGTTCTCGATCTACCGGCATCTGCGGGTCATCAACCCGAGCCCCTACATGTTCTTCATCCGGATGGAGGACGCGGTGCTCGTCGGCTCCTCGCCGGAGATCCTGGTTCGGCTCGAGGGCGAGCGGATCGACGTCCGCCCGATCGCCGGGACCCGCTGGCGCGGCAAGACGCCCGAAGAGGACCGGCAGCTCGAGGCGGATCTGCTCGCCGATCCGAAGGAGCGGGCGGAGCATCTCATGCTCGTCGATCTCGGCCGCAACGATGTGGGCCGCGTCGCGCAGATCGGGAGCGTCGCGGTCGACGAGTACGCGGTGGTCGAGCGCTATTCGCACGTGATGCACATCGTCTCGAACGTCCACGGCGAGCTCCGCCCCGGGCTCGACTGGCTCGACGTGCTCCGGGCGACGTTTCCGGCCGGGACCCTCTCGGGCGCGCCGAAGGTCCGGGCGATGGAGATCATCGACGAGCTCGAGCCCGTGCGGCGCGGCTTCTTCGGCGGCTGCGCGGGCTATCTCGACTACTCGGGCAACATGGA
>CAZFKD010000454.1:0-2326 GCA_964519695.1 uncultured Spirochaetaceae bacterium | reverse complement strand
GATCACGATCCGCACGATGGTCGCGAAGGACGGCAGGATCACGCTCCAGGCCGGCGCGGGCGTCGTCGTCGACTCGACGCCGGAGTACGAGTTCGAGGAGACGATCAACAAGGCCCGGGCGGTCCTGACCGCCATCGACCTCGCCCGGGAAGGCATGGAATAACAAACGCCATGTCGACGATCCGCCTGCTGATGATCGACAACTACGACTCGTTCACGTACAACCTCGTCCAGTATCTCGGGGAGCTCGGCGCCGAGATCGACGTCGTGCGCAACGACGACGAGACGGTCGACGTGCTCCTCTCCCGCGCGGGCGACGGACTCGTCATCTCGCCCGGGCCCGGGACGCCGTCGGAGGCGGGCGTATCCGTCGAATCGATTCCGCGCTTCGCGCAGGCGGGGCTGCCGGTGCTCGGCGTCTGCCTCGGCCATCAGGCGATCGGGCAGACCTTCGGCGGCCGCATCGTCCGGGCGCGTTCGATCATGCACGGCAAGGTCTCGCAGATCGAGCACGACGGCCGGGGCCTGTTCCGCGGTCTGCCGCAGCCCTTCGAGGCGACGCGCTACCACTCCCTCGTGATCGAGGAGTCGAGCCTGCCGGCCTGTCTCGAGATCTCCGCGCGCACCGCAGACGGCGAGATCATGGGCGTGCGACATCGCGAGCTGCCCATCGAAGGCGTGCAGTTCCATCCCGAGTCGATCATGACGGGCCATGGCAAGGCGCTGCTCGGGAACTTCCTCGCGCTCTGCCGCCAGCGGGATTCGGCATGACGAGCGAAGTGCAGGCGGCGATCGTCGATCTGGTCGAGGGACGCGCGCTCGATCCGGGGCGTGTCGGCCGCGCCCTCGGCGAGATCATGGATGGGCGCTCGTCCGATGCGCGGACGGCGGCCTTCCTCGTGGCGCTGCGGTTGCGCGGCGAGTCGGTGCCCCAGCTGATCGCGGCGGCGAAGGCGCTCCGCGCGCGGGCGGTGACGGTGCGAGTCCGTGATCCCCGGGTCGTGGATACCTGCGGCACGGGCGGCTCGGGGATCGATACATTCAACATCTCGACGACGGCCGCATTCGTCGTCGCGGGCTGCGGGGTCGCGGTCGCGAAGCACGGCAATCGCGCGGCCTCGAGCCGCTCCGGGAGCTTCGACCCGCTCGAGGCGCTCGGGATCGAGATCGAGCTCCCGATCGAGACCTGTGCCGGGATCCTCGACGAGATCGGCATCGCGGCCTTCTACGCGCGCACGGCGCACCCGGCCTTCCGCCACGTCGCGAACGTACGCGCGGAGCTGGGCATCCGGACGTTGCTGAACCTGCTGGGGCCGCTGCTCTCGCCCGTCGATGCGCGCCATCAGGTGGTCGGGGTCAACGCCGAGCCGCTCGTGGATCGGATCGCGGAGGTGCTGGCGGGACTGGGGACGACGCGTGCGCTGGTCGTGCACGGCGACGACGGGCTCGACGAGCTCACGACGACGGCCCCGAACCGCGCGGCCCTCGTCTGCGCCGGGCGGGTCGAACGCCTGGAGATCGACGCGCGGGCGCTCGGACTGGCCCGCGCCGGGCTGGCCGATCTCGCCGGGGGCTCTCCGGCCGAGAACGCGGCGATCACGCGTGCCGTGCTGGCGGGCGAGAAGGGGCCGCGACGCGACATCGTGTTGCTCAACGCCGCTGCGGCGCTCTTCGTCGTCGAGGCGGTCCGGTCCATCGCAGAGGGGATCGAGCGCGCTGCGCGGAGCATCGACGGAGGGGCGGCCGAGGCGCGGCTCGAGTCGCTGCGCGCCGCATCGCAGGCTGCAGCGGCTGCGCGATCGTCGGCCCCGGGCGGGTTGCGCCCGAGTACGGCGGCGGGCGAGGTACACCGGGCATGAAAATTCTCGATCGTATCCTGGCCCACAAGACCGAAGAGATCCGCGAAGCGAAGGCGGCCCGCAGCGCGGATTCCGTCGCGCGGGCGGCGCGCGCCGCGCAGAGGCCGGTCTCCGGCCTGCGGGATTCGCTGCTCGCCTGCCGAGGAGTCGCGGTGATCGCGGAGATCAAGCGCATGTCGCCCAGCAAGGGGCTCATCCGGGCGGATTTCGATGCCGAGAAGATCGCCCTGGCCTACCAGGGCGCGGGGGCCGCGGGCATCTCCGTCCTCACGGACGCGAAGTTCTTCGGGGGGAGCCTCGAGATCCTCCGGCAGGTCCGCTCGGTCGTCGAAACGCCGCTGCTTCGGAAGGATTTCGTGATCGACGCCTATCAGATCGACGAGGCGCGCGTCGCGGGAGCGGATGCCGTACTGCTCATCGTCGCGGCCCTCGCGGACTCCGACCTCGCGCGGCTGCACGACCACGCG
>CAZFKD010000453.1:0-3829 GCA_964519695.1 uncultured Spirochaetaceae bacterium | reverse complement strand
GGTGACGGCGCGCCTGCTGAGCGGGGCGGCGTGGGGCGCTGCGGTGCGCCGCGACGGCGCGACCGCGTGGAAGGTGAACGTGTTCGGCGACCCGCTGCTGACGATCGGTTCGCAGCCGGCGCGCAGCCCGGTGCGCCCGGCCGGCCGGGCTCAGGTTCGAGGGCTCTGCATCGCGTAGGAGCGCAACAGCTCGCGCAGGCGCCCGACGTCCTTCGACTTCGCTTCGCGCAGCGCGATCGCATAAGCGATCTTGCGCGCCGCGTTGGCGTAGTCGCCTTCGTCGACGGCGCGCCGCGCCTCGACCTCGTACTGGTCTTCCGGATTCTGGAGGAACTCGACGAGCTTCTTCCCGATCGCGCCCGAGATCTTGTCCGCGAGGCCCTTGTCGCCGGAGAGGATCTCGATGTCGGGGGGGAGCTCGACGAAATCGGTCTCCTGCTTGAAGTCGCCGAGCTGGACGCCCTGGCGGCCCTCGTCCTGGAACTCCTGGCGATCCTGTAGCGAATCCGTGAAGACGACGCGGCCTGAGTTCGCCTCGACGACGCGATAGGACACGGAGATGATGCCGACTTTGCGTACGGACGTGACATCGAACCTCACGTCCTCCGTGATGTCGCGCAGGATCGTCACCGCGGGCTCGGGCTGCTTCTTCCGGTCGCGCTCCTTGAGGGCGAGCCACGCCGCGTGGTCGGGGTTCGGGACGCTCTGCTTGCCCGTGACGACGCGGCGCGTCTCGCTGCCGGTCTTCTCCGTCGTCTCGACCTTCGCGTCGTTGATCGTTCCCTGGACGATGAAGTCGGCGCTCGTCAGCGCGGCGCAGTTGCCGCTGCGCTTGCATTCGTCGAGGATGCGCTCGAGCTGCTCGCGCTCGACGATCCGGACGTCCGAGGGGATGGTGCTGAAGATGTGCTGGACGACCTTCGCCGCGACGGCGTCGCCGACCTTCGCAGCCGCGTTCTTCGGGTCTTCGAAGGGATAGGCGGTCAGGCCGCGAACCGCACGGCGATCGATCTCGTCGCGGGTCAGGCGCTGCTGCTGGCGCATCTGCGGCGTCGTCGATCCGAGCTCCGATTGCACGTCGAGCAGGCCCAGCGCGACGCCGTACTCGCCGGCGGCGAAGGCCTTCTCGTAGGCACCGTCGAGCTGGCCGAGAAAGGATTCGACGCCGGGCAGCGCGGCCGAGCGGCCCAGCAGCAGCCGCGAGATCGTCTGCGCGTCGCGATATCGGTGATAGGCGAGACCCAGGTTCTGGGCGGCCGTCGCCTCGGCGCCGAGGGCCGCGAAGGCCTCGGCCATCGGTGCGGCGGAGTCCTGGAGCGCGCTCTTGATCTCCTCGAAGCAGTCGCTTTCCGAGAAGTCCGCCAGCATGCTCATCGAGCGCGTCGCGCTGCCGGACTCGAGGGCCTGGCTGAACTGCTTGAGCAGGACCTTTCCGTCGACCTCGCATTTCTTCTTGCGCGCGGCCTCGTCGGTCGGCGCGATCTCCTGGACGATGCCGAGCAGCCCCTGCGCCTTCTCGTAATCCTCGTCGCGGATCGCCCGCTCGGCCTCCTTCGAGACGTTGCCGAGCAGCTCCTCGCGCTGCGAGGCGAAGGCCGCCTGCTCGGAGGCGCCCTGCCCGGCCAGGCTCGAGAGCTCGGAGAGCAGCTTCAGCCGGTCGAGCAGCGCGTCGTCGCCAAGCTCGCCCAGCTCGCGTTCGCGGCGGGCGAGCTCGCGGCGGGTGGACTCGATCTCCTGCTCGAGCTCGCGCGCGAGGGCGTCGTGGACCTCGCCGTCGTAGCGAGCGATCGCCTTGGCGTCCTCGAGCTCCTTCTGGACCGGGCCGAGGGGGAGCTTGCCGTCGATGCGCGGGATGTCGGCGACGCGCGTCCGGACGGCCGCCGACGCCCGCTCCGCCAGCTCCCGGCCGACGATCTTGTGCTGTCCGGCGAGCTCTTCCGCGCGTCCGCTGCCCGGCTTGACGGTCGCCTCCTGGCCGGTGATCTGGGTGAAGAGGGATTCGAGTGTCGTCTGGCTCGCGGCGCGCGGATCCGCGGGGAGCTCGATCGCGGGGCCACCGCCACCGCAGCCGACGCCGACAGCAACGAGGGCGATCGCGACGAGCCCGAGGAGCGGGCGGAGGACGAAGAGCGTTCGTGCGCGGACGCGCGTTCGAACGGGACGGACGGCTCGGATGGTCGGGGCTTGCATGAGGCTTCGGTGCTCCGGGGTTCGGGCGGCGGGCAGCCGGCGGGCTGGAGGCTATTCGAGATGGCGAGTCTGGGCCATTGCCTCGGTCGGGCTGTGAACGGGTTCACATGAGCAGAGGGTCGATTCGCCGATGACCCGGGCGCGGATCGCCTTCGGAATCGCAGCTTCCGCCCTTTTCGGGCGCCTCTGCGGGCCCGCGGTCCGGTCGGCATAGCGGGGCCGGATGGACGCGATCGACGCTTTCGTGGCCGCTTGGGACAGGTTTGGCCATCATGCGGCCGATCGAGCGTGCAGGTGCGCGGTCTGCGACTGCGCGGAGCGGGCCCGAGGCGGCGAGCGCGAAGCGGCCGGGATCCGGGCGGGTTCCCGGCGCAGAGCGAGCCAGAGGTCGAAGAGGGGGATCGAGTGAGCCGATTCGTGATCCATGGCGGGCGGCCCCTGTCCGGCGAGATCCGGGCCTCGGGGAGCAAGAACGCGGTGCTGCCGATGATCGCGGCGGCGCTCCTGACCGACGAGGAGGTCGTGCTCGAGAACGTCCCGTCGATCCGGGACGTCGACGTCATGCTCGAGATCGCCGGCGTGATCGGTGCCGAGATCTCGCGCTCGGGCGACCGCGTCACGATTCGCGCCGCGAACCTGACGGACTGCCCGCTGCCCGTGGAGCTGTGCGAGCGCGTGCGCACGTCGCTGCTCTTCGTCGCGCCGCTCCTGCATCGCGTCGGGCGGGCGAAGCTCCATCCGCCCGGCGGCGACGGCATCGGCCGGCGCCGTCTCGACACGCATTTCTACGGCCTGCGTCAGCTCGGCGCGAGCATCGACGAGACGGAGTTCGAGTTCAGGCGGCCCCAGGGCGGCCTGTCCGGCGCGATCATCTTCTTCGACGAAGCGAGCGTGACGGCGACCGAGCACATCCTGATGGCCGCCGCCCTCGCGAAGGGGACGACGACGATCCTGAATGCGGCGAGCGAGCCGCACGTCGTCGATCTCGCCCGGCTGCTCATCGCGATGGGCGCCCAGATCGAAGGGCTGCAGACGAACACGCTGACGATCACGGGCGTCGAGCGCCTGCGCGGCGCGACCCATCGCGTCGTCTCCGACCACATCGAGGTCGGCTCCTATCTCGCCCTCGCGGCGGCGACGCGCGGCGGTGTCACCGTCCACGACACCGTCCGCAGCCACTACTGGATGATGCATCGCGTCTTCGAGCGCTTCGGCGTCGACGTCGAGATCAAGAGCGATCGGATCGTGCTCGCCTCGGGGCAGGTCCCGCGCGTGCGTCCGGACGCGGGCGGTGCGATTCCGCAGGTCGACGACGGGCCGTGGCCGCAGTTTCCAACGGACATGATGAGCCCGTTCCTCGTGCTCGCGACCCAGAGCGAGGGGACGATCCTCTTCTTCGAGAAGATGTTCGAAGGGCGCATGTACTTCGTCGATCCGCTGATCCAGATGGGCGCGAACGCGATCATCTGCGATCCGCATCGCGTGATCATCTCGGGGCCGTCGAAGCTGCGGGGGCAGACGGTGCGCAGCCCGGACATCCGGGCGGGTATGGCGATGATCATCGCGGCCTGCTGTGCCACGAAACGGCCCTGCATCGTCCAGAACGCGGAGATCGTCGATCGCGGCTACGAGCGGATCG
>CAZFKD010000452.1:2233-3842 GCA_964519695.1 uncultured Spirochaetaceae bacterium | reverse complement strand
CCCAGCCGCCGATCCCGTCCGGGCTGCGATCGACGAAGGCGTCCCAGCGCGAGCGCGTCTCGCGCGACGCCCCCGCGAGCCAATCCCCCGACGCGAGCCGGATCGGCTTGCTGCGGACCGCGCCCCGGCCGCCGCTGCGATCGCCCGCGACGAGCGGCGTCGGATCTTCGAAGCGGCGTCCGCCGTCGCGCGAGCGCGCCAGCCAGGTCGTCCAGCTGCGGATGCTCCGCCCGACCTTCCACTGGAGCGCGATCGTCTCCGGCGCATCCGAGCTGCGTCCTTCGTCGGAGGGCGAATAGAGGACGGGATTCCAGTGGGCGACGGGCGCGACCTTCGCGGCGATGCGGGGCGGCTCGAAGCGCGGGGGCGGCGCGGCAATCGATTCCGCGATCGGAGCTGCAATCGAAGCCGCATTCCGAGCGGCTGCCGGGCGTTCGGCGATCCAGATCGCGACGTCTTCGTGACCCTCGCAGGGCCCGGCGAAGAAGGCGACGAGCGTCCCGCCGTCGCGCCGCTCGAGGAGCGTCGCGGCATGGCACTGGGCGAAGGGCCGCAGTTCGCCGAAGACGAAGCCCTGCTCGGCCCGGCCAGGCGGGAGGGAGGCGAGGCTCGGGAACGTCTCGGGAGAAATCACCATTTTCAACTATTTCGCAGACAGCGTGGATTGCCCCACTCGGGTCTCGAGAAGATGCGTCCGATAGGGCCGTCGAATACCAAGGAGCTGCTCGTGTTGAAGTTGGGCAACGACGTTCTCTTCCAGGAACCGACGGTCAGCACGCGGCGACTTCGCCGCTCCGTCGTCATCGCGGTCGGGGAAGACTCGATCTCGGTTCGCTTCGTCGGCGAGCCCTTCGCCTTCGAAATCGAGCAGGAAGTGCTGATGTACTTCACGGCGAAACGCGAGTTCATGCAGCAGATCGGCCGGATCGCATCGATCGACGCGCAGGGCGCGCCGATCGACCCGGACGCCGAGGGCGCGAAGGAAGGCCCCGTCTTCACGATCGAGCCGATCGGCGATCCGATCTCCGCCGAGGCCCGCCAGAACTATCGCGTCAGCACGATCTCCGCCGGCATCCAGGCCTTCATGGGCGAGGAGGCGAACCTCCAGGTCCAGGATCTGAGCGCGACCGGCTTCGCGGTCCTCGCCGATCGGCAGTACACGCTGGGTCAGGTCCTCGAGGTTTCCGTCCGCCACGGCGAAGAGGCCTGTCATGGCCTCGTCTCGATCCAGAGCTTCCGGGAGCTCGAGAGCGGCCGGCTCCGCTACGGCCTGCGCGCGATCGAGAAGGATCCCCACGCGAAGGATTTCCTCGCGACGCTTCAGCGCATCTCCCTCGCCGTGCAGCGCGAGCAGCTGCAGCGCAGCGGCGCCGCGCGCTGAACTCGGGCGCTCGGCCCTTCGCGGCGCGCCCGCGGGCGGGTCCGGCGCGCATGCCGCGTTTGGCCTGAGCGCCGCGTTCGCGCCGCCCGCCGATCGGTCGACTAACGCCCCGTGAATCTCGGACTCCGCTTCTCGACGAAGGCGCGCATGCCCTCGGCCGTGTCTTCCGTCGCCGTGCAGGCGGCCTGGGCGACGGCTTCGATCTGGAGGGCCTCGGTCATCGAGAGC
>CAZFKD010000452.1:0-2223 GCA_964519695.1 uncultured Spirochaetaceae bacterium | reverse complement strand
GGCGAGGGCGGCGAGCTTGCCGTCGACCTCGGCCTCGATCGCGTCGGCCTCGAAGAGCGCGGTCACGAGGCCGTACTCGCGCGCCGTCTGCGCGGAGAGCCAGTCGCCGAAGAACGCGATCTCCTTCGCGCGCTGCAGGCCGACGAGGCGCGGGAGCAGCCAGGAGCCGCCGCAATCGAGCGAGAGACCGCGCCGGACGAAGATCTCGCAGAAGCGCGCCGTCGGCGTCGCGTAGACGAGATCGCAGGCGAAGGCGAGATTCGCGCCTGCCCCCGCCGCGACGCCCTCGACGAGGGCGACGACCGGCTTCGGATGATCGTGGAGCGCCCGGATCGCACGTCCATAGACGCGATTCATGACGTCGAGGGTCACCGACGCGGGCGAGCCCGGCCGCCGGCCTTCGGGCCCGGGCGCCGGCGCGAGATCGCCGCCCGAGCAGAAGTTCCCGCCGGCCCCGCGGATCAGGACGGCGCGGACCTCGCCGTCCGCCTCGAAATCGTCGAGCACGTCCGCGAGCTCGCGCGCCATGCCGGGATCGATCGCGTTGCGCTTCTCGGGGCGGCTCAGCCGGATGCGCCCGATCGAGTCCCGTTTCTCTACCTGCAGCGTCGCCCCGGCCATCGCTCCTCCTCGTTCCTTCTATCTGCCTTCGCCGTCGCCGTCGCCGCGTCCGCTGCCGATCGCCGCGAGCAGCGCGTAGAGCGGGTCGCTTCCGTCGCGCGCGCTCGTCGCGTGACCCTCCGGAAAGTCCCACCACGCCTGCGCCGGCAGACGCAGCGACCATTCCCCGATCGCGACGCGGCTCGCGATCTTCCAGACGCCGGCGCGGCGCTCGAAGCGGTCGAGGTAGCGGAAGGCGGTCGCGAGGTTCTGATGGGGCTTCGCGGGATCGCCGCGGTGGACCGAGAGGCCGTAGCTCTCGGCAGCGGCGAGGTCGGGCGCGTCGCCGAACTCGATCGTGATCTGATGGAGCGCGTGGGTCGTGAAGCGGTAGCGGGCGAGCAGGCGGTCGATCCAGGCGACGTATTCGTCGGCGCTGCCGAAGAAGCTGCCGTGGCGGTCGGTCGCGTCGTCGTGGTAGCAGCTGCGGACGAGGGCGAGATCGCGGCGGTCGATGCCGCGGCAATAGCGGTGGATCACGAGCTCGATGTCTTGCCGGTCGAGCAGCCTCGCGAGTCGCACGTCCATCGGATCACGCTAGCCGAGGGAGGGCGAGCGGGTCGATACGACCGCCACGACCCGGCTTCGCGGCCCGCCCGGCCGATCGGCGCGCCCGCCGCGGAAGCCGGGCTCGCTCCGGGGCCTGCGGCTATGCTCCGCCGGGCCTCATTCCCGGGGCGATCCACAGGAGCTCGATCCATGAGCACGTCCCCCCCCCTCCGCTTCGGCGTCATGTTCGGCTACTGGCCCGCGCAGCCCCATCCCAACTTCGTCGAGGTCGCACAGGCCGCCGAGACGCTGGGCTTCGATTCCGCCTGGACCGCTGAAGCCTGGGGCTCCGACGCCTTCACGCCGCTGACCTGGATCGGGGCGAATACGAAGAAGATCAAGCTCGGGACATCGATCGTGCAGATCTCCGGGCGCACGCCGACCTCGACCGCGATGCACGCGCTGACCCTCGACCACCTGACGAAGGGCCGCGTCATCCTCGGCCTCGGCGTCTCCGGGCCGCAGGTCGTCGAAGGCTGGTACGGCCGCCCCTTCGACAAGCCGCTCGCGCGCACGCGCGAATACGTCGACATCATCCGCCAGGTCCTGCGCCGCGAGCAGCCCGTCAAGAACGACGGCCCGCATTACCCGATCCCGTATTTCGGCGAGGGCGCCTGGGGCATGGGCAAGCCGCTCAAGTCGATCACGCATCCGCTGCGCGCGGACCTGCCGATCTACCTCGGCGCCGAAGGCCCGAAGAACGTCGCGCTCGCCGCGGAGATCTGCGACGGCTGGATCCCGCTCTGGTATGCGCCGATGCGCGAGGAGGTCTACGCCGATTCGCTCGTCCACGCGAAGCCCGACTTCGACATCGTCGTCCCCGTCACGATCAACGTCACCGACGACCTGAACGCTGCCTACGACGCGATGCGCCCGGCGCTCGGCTTCTACATCGGCGGCATGGGCGCCAAGGACCGCAACTTCCACAAGGAGCTGATGGGCCGCATGGGCTATCCGGCCGAGGCCCAGAAGATCCAGGACCTCTTCTTCGAGGGGAAGCGCGGCGAGGCGATC
>CAZFKD010000451.1:0-3845 GCA_964519695.1 uncultured Spirochaetaceae bacterium | reverse complement strand
CGCGTCACGAGCCCGAGCCCGTTGTCGCGCATGATCATCTGGACCTCGTCCTTCGAGAAGCCGTGCAGGTCGTTCACGAACGACACGGGGTCCGCGAGGCCTTCGGCGTGGGGATAGTCCGAGCCGAACAGGATGTGGTCGGATCCGATCGCGTCGCGCAGGCCCGGGAGATCGTCTTCGTAGTAGGGCGAGACCCAGACGTGCTTCGCGAAGGTCTCGAGCGGGTCCTGCTTGAAGGCGTAGGGCATCTGGCCGTAGGCCTTCTTCAGCTTCTGCAGCATCGGATGGACCCAGGAGCTGCCCTGCTCGATCGTCGCGAAGCGCAGGTTCGGGAAGCGGTCGAAGAGGCCGTCGCAGATCAGCGTCGCCATGAAATCCGCCGAGGGGCTCGCCGAAAGGCAGAGGCGCTTCGGCTGGAAGTCGAAGGCCTGGAACTCGCCGCCGCCGCCCCACATCTCGCTGATCGACAGATAGCCCGAGTCGCCCGAATGGCAGGCGACCGTGATACCCGAGTCGTTCACCTTCTGCCAGAACGGATCGAAGCGGCGATCGGCGGGGGAGAGGAAGCCCGTCGGCGTGTGGATCGGCGCCGAGCGCATGTTGAAGGCGCGGGCGTCGTGCTCGAGGAAAAAGTCGAGCTCCTGCATCGCGAAGTCGAGATCGATCAGGGAGATGTAGGGCGTCGCGTAGATGCGCTCGCGATAGGCGAAGCCCCAATCCTCCTCGAGCCAGCGGTTGAACGCGCGAAACGCCGCGATGGCCGCGGCAGGATCACCGATCAGCGCCTCTTCCATGCCGACGGCGAGCGTCGGGAACATGAAGCAGGCGTCGATCTGCTGGCTGTCGAGCTGCGCGAGGCGCGCGTCGCGATCGCGATAGGCGGGATGGATGGGCTCGAGCTCGCCGAAGATGTCGCGGATGTTCTTGCCTTCCTGGTTGCGGCCGCGGAAGTACTCGTCGAGGCAGCCCGGCTTCGCGACGGGATCGAAGGTCGGATTCGGGATGAAGCGGTTGATCTTGCCGCCGACGAGCAGGCATTTGCGGCCCTTGACGTCCGCCCACTGCATGGCGCGCCTGGCCATGCGGGGATCGATGTGGCGCGTGAACGCGTCTTCGGGCTCGTAGTAGTGGTGGTCGGCGTCGAAGGCGGCGTATCCGAGTCGGGTCATGGTCGGGTCCTCAGCGGCGAGCGCGGGGCTCGGGTGGTCCCCGCCGCCCGGGGTGGGCAGTCGAGGCGATGGCAGGGCAGAGGGTGAACGACCTGCGTCTATTTTTCAATGAAAATTTGTATTAAATCGTTCACTTTGTGTCAGAATGTGGACGTCGTCGTCGGGGGTCTCCTGCGGGGAGGGGCTCCGGGGCGCGGGGGCAGGCCGGAGCGGCAGGCGGGTTCGAGCCGGATCGGGCGGGGCTCGCGCGGCCGGCCTGGGCGGGACGGGTCCAGACTGGACGGCTCCGGAATTGCTGGGTCCGGAATTGCTGGGAGGAGCGGGATCGAGATGGGCGCCCGACAGCAGGGAAGAGAGCTGCGCCTCCAGCGCATCGTCGACGCCGCCCGCGCGTGCTTCGCCGAACACGGCTTCGCCGGGACGACGGTCGAGGCGATCGCCGTTCGGGCCGAAGTCTCGAATGGCCTGCTCTACAAGCATTTCCAGGGCAAGGAGCATCTGTTCCAGGCCGTCGTGGGCGACATCGTCCGCGACTGGGTCCGGGCGCTGGTGCCGGCGGAGGCCGAGGCCCTGTCGCCGACGCAGAAGCTCGAGGCGATGCTGCGGCGCTCGGTCGAGTTATGTCGCACCAACCCGCTGCTGCCCGCCGTGCTCTCCGGCGACAAGCGCTTCGAGCTGGCGAGGATCGGCAATCCCGAGCGCGGCCGCGTGCATGCCCATCGCCAGCTGATCGCGAACGTGCTCGCCGATGGGATCGCCAAGGGCGAGTTCCGCAGCGATCTCGAGGTCGATGCGATGGCCGACGTGATCCAGCTGATCCATGCCGAGTACGCCTCGCGCGCCTATCGCGACGATCCCGAGTTCCCCTACGATGACGCGCTCGTCGACGCCGCCGTCCGCTTCATCCGCGATGCGGTTCGCGCCCGGCGCTAGCGCGGGCGATGGGATTCGATCGCGCGCGTGGAGGAGGCCCGCATGGGAACCGTCTGGCAGGCACGTCTTCAGGCGCTCCCCTTCGCGTTGAAGGAGGGGTGGCGATTCCTGCGCGCGAGCGTCCGGCGCGAGCCCGATCGTCGCGAGGCAGCGCTCGACTTCGCCCGGCGCACGGCGACGCCCGGCGATCCGGATTCGGTGCTCGCGGCGCTCGATCGCTTCGCGCGCGAGGACCGGTTCCTGATGAACGTGGGGCCCGAGAAGGGGCTGCTGCTCGTCGAAGAGCTCGCGAAGCTCGGCCCCGATGCGCGCGTCCTCGAGCTGGGAAGCTTCGTCGGTTATTCGGCGATCCTGATGGCGCGCCAGCTGTCGGATGCGGGGCGGATCGTTTCGATCGACGTCAGTCCCGAGGCGACCGCCGTCGCCCGCGCGATGGCGAGCCTCGCCGGTGTCGGGCATCGCATCGAGTTCCTGACCGGGAGCGCGAGCGACCTGCTCGATTCGCTCGCCGGCCCCTTCGATCTCGTCTTCCTCGATCATTGGAAGGATCTGTATCGCCCCGATGCCGAGAAGGTTCTCGCGCGGGGACTGGTCGCCGAGAACGGCGTCATCGTCGCGGACAATCTCGGGCCGATGTTCGGAGAGAATCCGTATCTGGCCTGGATGCAGGCCCGAACGGACTTCGAGAGCCGTTATGTCGAGGGCCACGTCGAGTACCAGTCGATCGAGGACGGGGCGCTCGTTTCGCGGCGGCTTTCCCGGACCTGAGAGTTCGTGAAGACATCGCCACGGTCGCCGCGTCCCAGGCGTCGGCGATCCGATTCGAGCCGAAGACCCGAAAGGACTTCAGATCAGGTCCCGGAGCTGCAGGATCTCGAGGCCGGGCACCCTCGGCAGCCTGCGGTCGTTCGTGATCAACGTGGTCGATCGGGTCGCGAGCGCCGCGGCGAGCTGGAGCGCGTCGGGGGTACGGATTCCATGGACCGCGCGAAGCTGGGCCGCCGCACGGAGCTGCTGTCGATCGACGTCGACCAGGCGGAGATGAGCCGCGCGTGAGAGGAGCTGCTCATACCGCTCCGCCAACGCGATCTCACCTGCCCGGTAGGGAACGACCAGGACCTCGAGGAGCGTGATGGCCGATGTCACGATTTCGATCTCGCCGCGGTCGACGGCACGGAAAAGGGGCTCGATCCCCGGCAGATAGTCCGGGTTCTCTTCGATCCAGTAGATGAAGATCGCGGTATCGAGCGCGATCGGCCCTTCGCCGAGCGCTTCGATCAATCCCATGCACGACGTTCCGTGTCGACGTGTTCGGCGCCATCCCGGTCGGCCCAGATCTCCTTGCCGAGCCCCTGGAGATCCAACAGGGAGACGGGCTCCCGGACCTCCAATGCCTCGCTCAAGATGTGTGTGGCCTCCTGCGAGATCGATCGATGATTGGCCCTTGCCCGCTCTCGCAGTCGTTCATAGAGCGGATCGGACAGGTTCTTGATGTTGAGGGTCGCCATTGTTCCTCCAGAATGGAGGCATTTTGGAGGAACTTCCCGGAGATCGCAAGGGGATCGGGCGCGGGCGAATCGATGACCGACGGGATGGGGAGAACGGAGTGATCCTCGTCGGCGAAAGCGACTGGATGTGCGCGGAGCGAATCCGCTTCTGGGCTGGATGCTTCTGGGCTGGATGAAGGCCCGGCCGGACTTCGAGGGTCTTCGCGTCATGCCCAAATCAGCGCTCACATTCGGC
>CAZFKD010000450.1:989-3853 GCA_964519695.1 uncultured Spirochaetaceae bacterium | reverse complement strand
CCGCAGCGCTCGTCGGGCAAGCCGCAGCGCTCGTCGGGCGAGCCGCAGCGCTCGCTCGAGGGCATCGCACGGCTGCTCGACGGGGACCGGATCGACCCGAATCGCGCGGCGCCGGCCCTGCTCGAGAACCTCCCTGGCATCGGCCCCGGGCGCGCCGAGGCGATCGCCCAGGCCCGCGCGCGTCGACCCTTCGATTCGGTCCGGGCGCTCGAGCGGGTTCCGGGCATCGGTCCGCGCACCCGCGAGAAGCTCGAGCCCTTCCTGGCGGTCGATTCGGAGGGACCCTCGGGCTAAGGTCGGCCGCCGTGAGGATCTATCTCGACCACAACGCGACGACGCCGCTTTGCCCCGAGGCGATCTCCGCCATGGAGAGCGCCCTGCGCGAGGTCTTCGGGAACCCTTCGAGCGTGACGTTCGAGGGCGCCCGGGCCCGGGCGCTGGTCGAAGTGGCGCGCGAGCAGGTCGCGGCGCTCCTGTCGACGGAGCCGGCTCGCGTGCGCTTCACGAGCGGCGCGACCGAGGCGAACAACACGCTGCTCTTCGGCCGGCTCGCCCCCGGCCATCACGTCGTCACGACGCGGATCGAGCATCCCTCGGTCGCGGCGCCGCTCGAAGCCCTGGCGCTGCGCGGGGCCCGGGTCGACTGGATCGCGCCCGACCCGGCGGGCTGTGTCCGATTCGACGACCTGGCGGCGGCGATCCGTCCCGAGACGAAGCTGGTCTGCGCGATCTGGGCGAACAACGAGACCGGCGCGGTCCAGCCGATCGCCGCGCTCGCCGCGCTCTGTCGCGAGCGGGGCATCTGGCTGCACGTCGACGCGACGCAGGCGATCGGCAAGCTCGAGGTCGATCTCGCGCGAACGCCGATCGATTCGCTCGCCTCCTCCGCCCACAAGCTCGGCGGGCCCAAGGGCGTCGGCGCCCTCGTGCTGCGCGATCCCGCGGCGGTGCCCGCCCTGCTGCTCGGCGGCGGACAGGAGCAGGGCCGGCGCGGGGGCACCGAGAACGTGATCGGCATCGCGGGCTACGGCGCCGCCTGCCACGCGGCTTCGCGGCGGGGCGCCGCACAGGCCGACACGCTCCGCGCGCTGCGCGATCGCCTCTGGCAGGGGATCGAGGCGACGATCGAGCGGGTCCGTTGGAACGGCGATCCGGACCGCACGCTTCCGAATACCCTGAACGTCGAGTTCGCCGGCCTCGCGGGCGAGGTGCTGCTGCAGGCGCTCGATCTCGAGGGCGTCTCGGTCTCGGCGGGGGCAGCCTGTCATTCGGGCTCGGTCGAACCGTCGAAGACGCTGCTCGCGATGGGGCGAACGCCGGCCGAGGCGCGTGCGAGTCTGCGCTTCTCGCTGGGGGCCGGTGTCGATGCGGCGCAGATCGATCGCACGATCGAGCTGCTCGGCAAGCTCGTGCCGCGGATCCGCGCGCTGGGCGAGCCGTGAGCGGCGAGGGGCGCGAGCGGATCGTCGTGGCGATGTCGGGCGGCGTCGATTCGTCGCTGGCGGCGGCGCTCGTCGTGGCTTCCGGGGCGGAGGCGATCGGGGTCACGATGCGGCTCTCGCCGGGCGGCTCCCGCTGCTGCTCGCTCGAGGACGCCGACGACGCGCGCCGGGTCGCGGAGCGCCTCGGGATCCGCTTCTACGTCGCGAACTACGCCGAGGCGTTCGGGCGCGAGGTGGTCGATTCCTTCGCGGACGCCTATCTCGCCGGCCGGACGCCGATTCCCTGCATCGCGTGCAATCAACGCTTCAAGTTCGACCATCTGCTCGAGCGGGCGAAGGCCTTCGGCGCCGAGCAGGTCGCGACGGGACATTATGCGCGCATCGAGCACGATCCCGCGACCGGCCGAGCGCGCCTGTTCCGCGCCCGCCACCGCGAGAAGGATCAGAGCTATTTCCTCTACTCGCTCCGCCCGGAGCAGCTCGCGCGGGCGCGCTTTCCGGTCGGCGAGATGAGCAAGGACGAGGTCCGCCGGGCGGCGCGCGAGCTCGGGCTGGCGACCGCGGAGAAGCCGGAGAGCCAGGAGATCTGCTTCGTCCCCGATGGCGACTACGCGAAGGTCGTCGAACGGATTCGCCCCGAGGCGACGCGCGCCGAAGGGGAGATCGTCGACGAGTCGGGCCGCGTGCTCGGGCGCCATCGCGGCATCCACCGCTTCACCGTCGGCCAGCGCCACGGTCTCGGCATCGCCTCCGATCGCCGGCTCTACGTCGTGCGTCTCGAGCCCGCGGCCCAGCGCGTCGTGGTCGGCGACGCCCGCGATCTCGACTGCTCGGGGGCTCGCGTCGAGCGGGTCGCCTGGATCGCCGGCGAGGCGCCGGAGGGGCCCGTGCGCGTGCGCGTCCAGGTGCGCCATCGACACGCGGCCGTGCCGGCCGAGGTCGTCGCCCGCGAAGGCGGCGTCGCCCGGATCCGGTTCGACGAGCCGGTCCGCGCGGTCGCGCCGGGGCAGGCGGCGGTCTTCTACGACGCGCTGAACGACGAAGAGCTCCTCGGCGGGGGCGAGCTGGTCGAGGGGCTGCGATGAAGGCCCGGGCTTCTCGCGACGCGCAGGTCGCCCCGGACGCCGATGTCCTCGCGCAGGGCGGTGCGGAGAGCCTCGCGGACGCGCGCGCGGCGGCGATCGCGCGGCTCGAGTCGGTCCTGCTCCACCGCTTTGCGCGGCCCGAGCTGCTTGCGACGGCGCTCCGGCATGCGTCCTTCGCCCACGAGGCCGGAAGCCGGGGCGAGGGCGCGAGCGAGAGCAACGAGCGGCTCGAGTTCCTCGGCGACGCCGTGCTCGGGCTGGTCGTCGCCCACGCGCTCTACGCCGCCCATCCGCACTGGCAGGAGGGCGAGCTGACGCGCGGGCTGCACGCGATCGT
>CAZFKD010000450.1:0-979 GCA_964519695.1 uncultured Spirochaetaceae bacterium | reverse complement strand
CTCGCGCGCGAGGTCGATCTCGGCGAGGCGCTCGGCCTCGGCCGCACCGAGCGCGCATCCGGTGGCGAGCAGAAGCCCTCGATCCTCGCCGACGGCATGGAGGCGGTGATCGGCGCGCTCTACCTCGACGGCGGCCTCGAGGCCGTTCGCCGCTTCGTCGCGGCCCGCTTTGCCGCGGCGCTCTCGCAGGATTCGGCCCCGGTCGCGCGGGATCCGAAGACGGAGCTGCAGGAGCGCACGATGGCCGAGATCGGCGTGTTCCCGACCTATCATCTCGTCGCCGACAGCGGCCTCGAGGGCGACGATCGGCGCTTCACCGTCGAGGTCTCGCTCGCCGGCGAGCCGCTCGCCCGCGCGACCGATCGCACGAAGCGGGCCGCCGAGCGGGAGGCGGCCCGGCAGGCGCTCGCACGCCGCGCGGAGTCGGCGTCCAGC
Source organism: uncultured Spirochaetaceae bacterium (assembly GCA_964519695.1). Taxonomy (GTDB): domain Bacteria; phylum Myxococcota_A; class UBA9160; order UBA9160; family UBA4427; genus UBA4427. The sequence continues at coordinate 544 of CAZFKD010000450.1, read as the reverse complement.
GCGGCTCGGCCCTGCGCATCGGAGTCGGATCCCGCCGCGCCCGGGCCGGAGGCCTGAGGCCATGGCGGAGACACGCGCCGGATTCGTCGCCCTGCTCGGACCGCCGAACGTCGGGAAGTCCTCGCTCCTGAACGCGCTGCTCGGCCAGCGACTCGCCATCGTGTCGCCCCGGCCGCAGACGACGCGCAGCCGCATCCTCGGCATCCTGCCGCGCGGCGACGCGCAGATCCTCTTTCTCGATACCCCGGGCCGCCACCGCGGTGGCCGCCCGCTGAACACCTCGCTCAACGCGATCGTCGACGAGGTCGCGCGCGACTGCGACGTCGCGCTCCTGCTCGTCGATCGCAGCCGCGGCTGGAGCGACGTTCACGACGAGCTCGCCGAGGCGCTCGCCGCGATCGGCCGCACGCCGCTCGTCGTCTGGACCAAATGCGATCTCCCCCCCGCCGCCGATCCTGCGGCGCGAGCGGTGCCTGCGATCGCCGAGGGGGCGCTGCTGGTCTCGGCACGCCGCGGCACCGGCCTCGAGGCGCTGCTCGACGCG
>CAZFKD010000449.1:0-3867 GCA_964519695.1 uncultured Spirochaetaceae bacterium | reverse complement strand
TGATCTCGACGCTCGCGGCATCGGCGAGCTCGAGCCGACCCGCCGAAATCCGTACATCCCCCGCACCGACGCCCGCGCCGCTCTGCGATTCGATTTTCGCCGACGACCCCGCGAGCAAGACCTGCCCGGCGACGTCCACGTCGATCGCGGTCGCGCCCGCCCCGCCATCGCCCCCGGCGATCAACGCGCCGTCCGCGAGCACGAGCTCGCCGCCGCGGATCACGATGCGCCCCTGATCGGGGTTCGGCGACAGTGTCGTGACGTTGAAGGCGGCCGATGCGCCGGCGTCGATCCGGATCCGCCCTCCGCCTGCCGAGCCCCGGCCGAGATCCGCCGCACGCAGATCGATCGGCACGTCGAGCGCACGCGTTCCGACCGCCCCGAGCGCGAGCGTCGCCTGCTCGGGCGCGAGCGAGCCCGGCCCGGTCGCCGAGATCTCGCGGGCGACGAGCGAGAGCCCGGCTGCATCGAGTGCACCGCCGACGTCGTTCGAGAAGACGCGGCCTTCGATCGCGATGTCGCCCGTCTGTGTCCCGTCGAAGCGCAGGAGGCTCGGCGCGGCCGCCGTCGCGGGCAGCGACGCGCCGGGATCGATCGCCGAGAAGAAGCCGCCATCGGCGAAACCGATGCCGCTCGCCGTCGCGACGTGAAGCGCCCCGCCGAGATCGAGGCGCGTCGTCCCTCCGAAGAGCACGCCATCGGGATTCAGGAGGAAGAGGTCGGGCCCGGCCCCGCCGCCGAGGTTCTCGACGCGCAGGCCCCCATCGATCCGCGAGAGGGTTCCGCCCGTCACGCGCGAGACGATCGTGTCGACGTCGGCACCCGGACGGAACTCCGCGGTCTGCGACTCCGGGACGTCGAAGCGCTCGAAGCTGAAGAACAGGTGCGTCCGCCCGCCGTCCGAGACGGCAGCGCCGCGATCAGGCTCGATGCGATAGGTGGTGCCGGCGGGATCGAGCGGAGCCATGCCCGGAGCACCGAGACTGTCGTCGAATACGACCTGCGCGGAGGCGACGCCGAGCGGCAGGATCGACGAGAGCAGGAGTCCCGGGACGGCTCGGGCGCGAGCCATCATGCTAGTCCACCGCCGCGGCGCAGCGGGCCGCAGGATCGGCCGCCAGGCCGGCGAACGCGCGCTCGAGCACGACGGCGTCGGCGGCATTGCAGGCCGTGTCGCCCTGAACGCTGCATAGACGCGGGATCGTCTGATTTTCCGGGTGCATGCCGACGAGATATTCGCGGATCAGCTGCAGGTCGGGAGTCAGCGGCACGCCGCCTGGTCCGCTCTCCGGAGTGCTCGCGGGGACGACCCGCCCCGAGCCGTTCGCATCACCGCATTCGCAGGCGTTGCCATGGCCGTTCGGCAGGCTCGACAGGAAGCCGCCGTCGTCGGACTGGTCGGGGTTCGCGGTGAAGGGACAGTTGTCGACGGGATCGGTGAACCCGTCGCCGTCGAGATCGTCGCCGGCATTGAAGACGATCGTCTCGTAGACGGAAGCGCCGTCGAGCGACTCGAGCACGTCGTCGGCCGTCTGATAGGGCTGGGGACCGTTCGTGCCGGCGTCGTGATAGTCGAGGTCGAAGAAGCCGTCGCGGACGGGGGTCGGCGGCGCGCCGGGGGTCGCGGGCGGCGCGCCGTTGGTGACGATCCCGACGCAGGCGTCCCGAGAGAGATAGGGATTGAGGACGCTGGCGTTGCCGGTGCCCGGCGCGCCGCCTTCGAGCGGCGCGTAGAGCGTGTCGGGGATCAGGTCCCCGAGGCCGGAGACCAGCGGTCCCTGGGTGAACATCACGCTCTCGTCGACCCATTCCGGATCGATCCCGACCTCTCCCATGCAGGCGCGCTTTCCGTTCGCGCTGGGACCGGCGAGGCAACCGTCGAGCAGGAGTGTCGGGTAGGCGGCGTCGACGGGACCGAGCAGGCCGACCGTGACGCGGTGCATGAACGAGACCGTCGTATCGGCGATGCAGACGTCCCAATCCTCGGCGGTCTCGCTCCCCTCGCCGGCGGCGGGCTGAAGGCGGATCTCGGCGACGAGCGGGAGCGTGCCCTCCATCCGGTAGGCCAGCGTCGAGCGTTCGGCGCAGGGCCCGCCGAGTTCGTCCACGAGGCACCAGTTCCGGAGGATCGCGTCCTCGAGCGAAATCGACGCAACGGCGTCGGGCGAGAGGCCGAGCGGCAACGCGGCCCGCAAGCGACCGAGGAAGACGTCGGACTGGAAGGCACTGCAGAGCTTGCCGCCGTTCGCGAGCGATCCGCGCAGCGTCACGAAGACGACGTCCTGGCGGAAGCTCGGCGGAAGCGGATCGCCGAGCGGGACGCCGAAGGCGCCAGAGGCGCCCGCCTGGACGGTCGGGCCGACGAGAATCCCGGGCCCCGTGCAACCCATGCCCGTCGGCGCGCCGGGCGGCGCGGATCCCAGCGGCGGTGCATCGCAGTTGCCGCCGAAGTCGAAGCCCGCCGGCCCCGGCGGCACCCAGATCCCGACGTTCAGCGACTCGACGTCGTAGCCGCCGCAATCGATCCGGAGCGTAGCGAGCCGCGCCTTGCCGTCGACCGCGACCGGATCGAACTCGCGGATCAGGCGGATACGGGCCGGCTCGCAGGCGTCGCCGACGCCGTCGAGATCGGCGTCTTCCTGGAGCGGATTGAAATGATGACGGCAGTTGTCGCAGGCGTTGCCGACGCCGTCGAGATCGTCATCGCGCTGCGCTTCGTCGAAGCGCGACGGGCAGACATCGTAGTCGTCGGGGACGCGATCGCCGTCGCCGTCCTGCGGAAGCCAGGTTCCGGAGAGCGCCTCGACGGCGTCGATGTCGGCGCCTACGGCCGGACCCGACATCGGCCCCTGCGACGGATCGTCGACGATCCGGACGAACGAGAGCGCGGAGCGCGAGTCGATCCCGTAGGCGTCGAGATCGATCGTCTGGGTTCCCCCCGTGAGTAGACCAACGGCCGTCCAGTCCGCCCCGTTTCCGCTCACGAACACGCTGCTGCCCTCGAGATCGGCGTCCGCTTCGAAGATGCGCAGATCGGGGCGGTCGTCGTCGCTACCCGTCAGCGTGTTGTCCGTGAACTGCACGACGAGCTCGCCGCCCACGCCGAGCGAAACGGCCTCGAGATCCGGGGGGCCGAGGCTGCGCTCCGCATCGAGATTCGGGGCGATCGGCTCACCGCTCACGATCTGCGGATCGAAGGCGGCGACGAAATCCGCATAGGGATCGGCGGACGAGACATAGCGGATCTCGTCGAGGGAGATGTCGTCCGCGTCGGTCGCGGACTCGTCGATCTCGATCGCCTTGATCGGCGCATCGCCCGTCTGGATCACGTAGCCGACGAAGCCGCTCGCCCCGGGCGCGGGGCCGCCCGGCAATGCGGCCGATGCGATGACCTGCCCCTGCACGTCGAGGAAGACGATCGTCTCGCCGGCGGCGGCGATGTTCTCGAGGATGCGCAGGCCCGCGGCGCGCATCGGCACGTCGAAGACGATCCGCACGTCGTCGTCGCCGCGCACGCCCGATCCGCTGGCCGTGCCGCCCGGATGCAGCGCGGGATCGCCCGAGAGCGTCGGATCCGCGACGAGCAGCGTCCCGAACAGCCCGAGCGGAACGCCGCCGAAGAAGGCGAGATCGACTTCGGTCGAGAGCGAGCGCGAGCGCAGCGTGACCGGGCCGAAGCGGACGTCCTGGCCGAGCGCTGCGAATCCCGACGGGGTGAGCGGCACGGTCTCGAAGCCGAGCCGCGCCGGCGGAAAGCCGAAGCCCGCGACCGCGGCGGAGAAGGCGATTTCATCCGTGTAGAGCTGGGCGTTGGCGGTGCGCGGAGAGCCGGCGACGCCCACGGCGAGCGCGAGCCCGAGGACGAGG
>CAZFKD010000448.1:0-3875 GCA_964519695.1 uncultured Spirochaetaceae bacterium | reverse complement strand
ATCTCGCCGTAGTACGGGAAACGGAACTCGAAATGCGGCTCGAACCAGCGCCGATCGAAGGCATAACCGGCCTGGCCGAGCTCGGAGAGGACGTCGTCGAGGTCGTGCTCGACCCAATGGGGCAGCATGAACTGGTCGTGCAGCGCGGTGCGCCATTTGATGAGCCGTCGCTCGTCGGGCGTCTTCCAGAAACGCGCGAGCAGCGCGCGCACCAGCAGCTGCTGGACGCTGCTCATGCGCTCGTGGGGCGGCATCTCGAAGGCCCGCAGCTCGACGAGGCCGAGCCGGCCGGTCGGGCCATCGGGCGAGTAGAGCTTGTCGATGCAGAACTCGGAGCGATGCGTATTGCCCGTCATGTCGACGAGGATGTTGCGCAGGATGCGGTCGACGACCCAGGGCGGCGCCTCCTCGCCCGCCCGCGGCAGCTGCGCGAGGGCGAGCTCGAGCTCGTAGGCGGAGTCGTCGCGCGCCTCGTCGACCCGAGGAGCCTGGGAGGTCGGGCCGATGAAGCGGCCCGAGAAGAGGAACGAGAGCGCGGGATGGTTGTGCCAGTAGCGCAGGAAGCTGCCGAGCACGTCGGGGCGGCGCAGGAACGGGCTTCTCTCCGGCGTGAGACCGCCGAGCACGACATGGTTGCCGCCGCCCGAACCGACATGGGCCCCGTCGATTTCGAACTTCTCGGCGATCAGCCGCTCGCGGCGGGTCGCGTCGTAGAGCTCTTCGTTCTGCCGAACCGCCTCGCGCCAGGACGTCGTCGGCGGGACGTTGACCTCGATCACGCCGGGATCGGGCGTGATCCGGAAATCGCGCAGGCGCGGATCACGCGGCGGCGGGTAGCCTTCGAGCTGGACCGGCAGGCCCGTCTCCCGGGCCGTCGCCTCGATCGCGGCGACGAGCTCCACCCAGGGCTCGAGCGCGAAGAGCGGCGGCAGGAAGACCTTGAGCTGGCCGCCGCGCGGCTCGACACAGAGCGCGGTGCGCACGATGCCGGGCGCCGAGGCCCCGACCAGCGGCCGCGCGTACGGCGAGACGTCCACGAGCGCGGGTGCGCTCTCGCCCGGCTTCCGATCGCCGAACGCGGAACCGGCGAGCCCGGCGCGATCCTTCGATTGCGGCCGGACGTCCGCGCGCTCGTCGCGGCGCTGCAGGGGAAAGACGAACTCGGCCGGGAGCGGCGCGCGGGCGACGGCGGGATCGACCTGGAACTCGAGCGGGAGATCGCCCTCCGCGGCCCAGGGCAGCGAGTCCATCGGCAACCGGAAGCCCATCGGCGAGTCGCCGGGCATCAAATAACACCGCTCGGCCCGCAGGAACCAGTCGCCGTTGACCCAGCCGCCCCGCCAGGCGAGCGGCAGGACCCAGCCCACGACCCGGTCGAGGCCCCGATCGAAGATGCGCGCGAGCCGGGCGCGCTCCGCCTCGTCCGAGAGCTTCGCGTCGAACGGATCGACGTTGGTCGGTAGCCGCCGCTCGCGCCAGAGGTAGTACCAGACGTCCTCGTAGGCATCGATCAGGCGGGGCCTCAGCAGGCCGAGGCGATCCGCGAGGCGCGCGGCGAAGCGCTTCGCGTCGGCCTCGTCGTGGCCGTAGTCGCGATCGGAGTCGGCGATGAGGGTCGGGTCGCGCCAGAGCGGATGACCGTCCGCACGCCAGTAGCAGCCAAAGGACCAGCGCGGCAGCTGCTCGCCCGGGTACCACTTCCCCTGGCCGTGCTGGACGACGCCGCCCGGCGCCCAGAGCTTCATCAGGCGCCGCGTCAGGCGATCGGCGATCTCTTCCTTGCGGCCCCCGAGCGCCGCGATGTTCCATTCCGGCTCGTCCGGCTCCTCGGCGCTGACGAAGGTCGGCTCGCCCCCGACGCTGAGATGAACGGCGGCCGCGCGCAGGTCTTCGTCGACCCGATCGCCGAGCGCGAGGACCGCGGCCCACTCCGCCTCGCCGTACGGCTTCGTCACGCGCGCCCGGTCGACGACGCGCGTCACGCTCATCTCGAAGTCGAACTCGCATTCGACCTTCTCGACGGCGCCGGTGATCGGCGCGGCGGTGATCGGGTTCGGCGTCGCCGCGAGCGGGATGTGGCCCTCGGCGGCGAGCAGGCCCGAAGTCGGATCGAGGCCGATCCAGCCGGCACCGGGGACATAACATTCGCACCAGGCGTGCAGATCGGTGAAGTCGCTCGCCGGCCCGGGCGGGCCCTCGATCGGCTTCTGGTCGGGCATCAGCTGGATCAGGTAGCCGGAGACGAAGCGGGCGGCGATGCCGAGGCGGCGCAACACCTGCACGAGCAGCCAGGCCGAATCACGACAGGAGCCGCGGCCGAGCTCGAGGGTCTCGGTCGGCGTCTGGACGCCCGGATCCATGCGCACGACGTAATCGACTGCGGACGTGATCGCGCGATTGGTCTCGACGAGCAGATGATTCGTGTCGCGGGACCGGCGATCGAGCTTCGCGAAGAAGGCGTCGAAGGTCGGCGTGGACGGCAGACAGACGAGGAAGGGCTCGAGGTCCCGCGCCGAGTCCTGTGCATACTCGAAGGGCCACTGCTGCGCGGACTCCTCGAGGAAATAGTCGAAGGGGCTGTAGGCCGCGAGGTCCGCGACGATGTCGACGTTGACCTCGAAACGGTCGGTCTTCTCGGGCACGACGATGCGCGCGAGATGGTTGCCGTGCGGATCCTGCTGCCAGTTGATGAAATGCGCCTTGGGATGGATGTCGAGGGAATAGCGGTGGATCGGCGTCCGGTTGTGGGGGGCCGGACGCAGGCGGATCGTCTGCGGGCCGAGCAGAACCGGTCGCGCGTAGCGATAGCGGGTGCGGTGATGGAGGGCGACGCGGATCGTCAAACGGGGTCCTCGGGGCGGGGGGCGCGAAGTCCGAAGATAGGGCGGTTCGCGCCCGATCGCGCCTGATGCGCGGATTGCGCACGGAATGCGCGATCCGCGGTCGCTCGTGCTGGCCCGGGTGCGCTCCGCTCGGCGCACTTCCGCCGTCGTCGGCCCAACCTCCGCCGAGAAGGGGCCGGGCCGGGTCCGAAAGCATCTCGACGACGCCCGCGACTTGCCGGTACCCTCGGCTTCGCCGCCCGGCATCACCCATCCCGCACGCGCTGCACAGCGTCGACGCTTCCCGTGTTCGGCGACCGCTCGCGACGCGCGCGCGAGACACGCGAATCACGCAGAACCCGAGGAGCCCATGAGCCGCATCCATTTCATCGGAGGAGAGAAGGGAGGCGTCGGCAAATCCGTCGTCGCACGCCTGCTCGCGCAGTACTGGATCGATCGCGAGACGCCCTGGACGGGCTTCGACACCGACCGTTCCCACGGCGCGCTGCTGCGCCACTACGGCGAGTTCTCCCAGCCGCTCGAGATCAGCAAGATGGAGGATCTCGATCGCCTGATGGAGGCGGCGACGGAGGCCGATCAGCAGGTCCTCGTCGATCTCGCGGCGCAATCCGAGCAGGATCTGCATCGCTGGATCGCGACGAGCGGCGTGCTCGAGCTCGCCTCGGAGCACGGCATCGAGGTCCTCTTCTGGCACGTCATGGACGACGGCAAGGACTCGCTCGAGCTGCTCGACCGCCTGCTCGGCCGCTACGGATCGCAGGCGCATTGCGTGATCGTGCTGAACCACGGCCGCGGCGAGAACTTCGCGACGTATCGCAAATCGCCGGTCGCGCAGAAGGTCGTCGAGATGGGCGTGCCCGTGCTCGAGCTGCCCGCGCTCTACAAGCCGACCATGCGCAACATCGATCATCGCGACAAGAGCTTCTGGGCCGCGATGACCCACAAAGAGGGTCAGGGCGCGCTCGGCCTCGTCGAGCGCCATCGCGTCAGGGTCTGGATGCGGAACGCGAACGCGGAGTTCGAGAAGCTCGG
>CAZFKD010000447.1:1377-3886 GCA_964519695.1 uncultured Spirochaetaceae bacterium | reverse complement strand
CCAGAGCTCCGGGGCACGGGCGGCCTCGCCGAGCTCGGCGCGGGCGAAGGCGGCCTGCCGCGCGAGGGCGACGCGGGCGCAATCGGCGGGGGTTCCCGAGAGGCCGTAGCGGCCCGGACCGACGGCCTCGAGCCGCATCGGGACGTCGGTCGTGACGGCGTGGCCGACCCCGCTCTGGGGCCCGGCCGGCGCGACGACCAGGCAATCCGCGAACTCGCGCAGCACGCCGTGCAGCGTCGCCAGCCCCTCGGCGTGGACACCGTCGTCGTTACAGAGAATCAGCGGCACGCGGGCCTCCCCTTCGGCATCCTGTTCGGCTTCCTGTTCGGGATCGCCGATCCCATCCCGTTCGCCTCCCAGCGCAGCGCGGCGCGGGCCGGCTGCCCGGGCTTTGCGGGCGCCCTGCCGAGCGGCTGCGCGGGGTCCGCGCGCCCGATCGGAAATGCGTCGGGATCGTCGGGAAAACACTTCTTCTTCGGAGCGAGAGGACGATAGCCTTGGCGTCTTGGCAAAGAGCCCCCGAAACATGAATCGCGGATCCTATTCGACCGAGCAGATGATCGCGCTGCACGGCTTCTTCGCCGAAGGAGCGGCCGTCGGCGAATCCCTGCTCGCGGAGCTGAGCGGCTGCGCGACGGAGGTCGAGGTCGCCGAGGTCCGGTGTGCGGTGCTCGACGAGTTCGGCGATCGCGGGCTGCGGGCGGGGGACGATCTCGTCGCGTCGGTGATGGGGCGCATCGAGGGCGGGTTCGCGGGCTCGCTCTGCCTCGCGCTCGAGCCCGAAGACGCGCTCGTCTGGTCGACGACCGGTGATCGCCCGGATCCGCTCGCCGCGTTCCTCGCGCTCGGTCGCGGCCTGCTCGAAGGCGTGGCGGCGGCGCTCCAGGAAGCGCTTCGAGACAGGGCCGCGCTCGTCGACGCCCGTCTCCGGGAAGACTCCGAGCCCTGCCTCCTCGCCGGCACTCATGCCCCCGCCGATACACTCGTCCTGTCGGCGCGCCTGCGCATCGAGGCCCGCGACGAGATCCTCGCCGGCGTCGTTCATCTGCTGCTCGAGCCGAAATCCTTCGGCCGGCTGCTCGCCTCGCTCTCCGCCCCGATCCACTGATCGCGGCCTCGCGCGCGAGCGCGGGTCGAGGCTAAGTTGCGCAGATGGCGATCCTCCTGATCCGACACGGCGAGACCGCCGGCAATCGCAATCGCATCGTGCAGGTCCCCGAGACGCCGCTCTCGGAGCGCGGACTGCTGCAGGCCGAGCAGCTCGGCCGCCGCCTCGCCGGCGAGCCGATCGCCGAGATCTGGTCGAGCCATCTGATGCGCGCCCATCAGACGGCGCAGGCCATCGAGCGCACGACCCGCGCCCCCCTCGCGATCCATGCCGACCTCGAGGAGCGCAACTTCGGCGACCTGCGCGGGACGCCGTACTCCGAGCTCCAGGTCGATCCCTTCGTCGAGCACTTCGATCCGCCGGGCGGCGAGGGCTGGAACGCCTTCCATGAGCGCGTCGACCGCGTCTGGGAGCGGATCGAGCGCCATTGGTACGACCAGTACGCGCGCCCGGGGCGGGCCGGTCATCTCGCCATCGTGAGCCACGGGCTCTTCCTGCGCTCGCTGCTCGAGCGCCGACTGCTCACGGCGGATCTGCTCGCCCGCTTCGGCGACGGCGAAGGCCGCGTCACGATCGGGAACACCGCCCTGACCCGCGTCGCCCCCGCCCCCGCGCTCGGCGCGGCCCATGCGATCGAGCTGCTCGCCTGCATCGCGCATCTCTCGGACGACGCCGCGACGCCGGCGCCCCGCAACGGTCAGATCTGAGCGCGTGCGCCAGGCCCGCTGCGGGCCGACTCCGGCCGCTGACCCGATCAGGTCCCGGCGATCTCGGCCTCGACCATCACGAGCCGCGGCAGCGCTCGCGCGAGATCGGCCGGCTTCGGCCGCCGCTCGCCATCGAGCCCGATCCCGTAGACGACCGCATCCCGGGGCAGCGCCGTCAGGAAGCGCTCCACGCTCTCCCGGAGCCGCTCGCGATCGTGCTGGATCGTCCGAGCCCGTCCGCGCAGGACCTCCCCCGCCGCGAGGACCTCGACCGCCTCGCCCTGCCAGCCCGAATCCCCCTTCGGCGGCAGAAAATTCGTCCACCACCGCGTATCGACGCTCGAGAGCAGCCACACCCGCCCGCCCTCACGCACATAGCTGAGCGGCGTCTCGAACCGCCGCCCACTGCGCCGCCCCGAATACATCAACACACAGAGATTCGAGCTCGCAATCCCATGCAGCCGCGACCGAAGCAGCACCCGCATCGGCACATTGAGCGCCCGATAAAAAAGCCCCTGCAGACCTCTCGCCATGCGATCCTCCTCCCCACCCCAAAACCCAAGACGAGCGCTCGCGTCTTCGTCGAGCACCCGCAACGCAACGAGTGCGCCGGCGGGGCAGTGCGGGGTGAGATGTAATGGACGCACGCGCAGCACAGCGAAGGACGCGCCGGCGAGTCTCGACGCGTGCGTCC
>CAZFKD010000447.1:0-1367 GCA_964519695.1 uncultured Spirochaetaceae bacterium | reverse complement strand
CCCGACACAGGTCGCGACACAACACGGCCAGGTCCCCGCGCTGCCCCGCCGGCGCACCCGGCACTGCGCCCGTACCCGAGCCCTAAGCGAGCGCCCGCTTGCTGAACAGCATGAAGGTCACGTTCTCCTCGCAGTCCGCCCCGTCGTCCCACTGCGAGACCGGAACGAACTCCTCCTTCGCCGCGTGGAAATAATACGAGTGCAGGCCGAGGAGATCGGCGAAGGCGACGAGCGTCGAATGGGCCCAGGAGGTCCAGTCGTGATAGTTGAAGAGCGTCCGGTGCGCCTTGCCGGCGCGGGCCTCGAGGCGGAACGAGAGCGCATGGGTCAGCGGATTCGGGTCTCCGCCCGCCTCGCCGACGAGAGCGCAGGAAAAGCCCACGTCCGCCTGCTCGGGGCGGCTCAGCTCCTCGGTGTCGCCCATCTCCGATACGAGACAGATCTGGAGCGTCTCGAGCATCAGGAAGTCGACGTGGTCGGTCGCGAGCTTCATCAGGTCGTAGAGCTGCTGCGCATCGAAATAGTGGTGGCTCTGCTTGCCGATGTAGGCGAGGGATTCGCCGATCGACTGGGCCTTGATCCGCTCCCAGACGGCGGGCGAGAGGACGTCGCCGATGATGTAGTCCTTCGACGTCTGCGGCAGCCAGCGCTGGGCGAGCACGCGCTTCTGCGCGCCCTGGTCGAGATCGATCATCATGTAGCGGAAGTCGGGATACCAGAAATGGCCGAAATAGCTGAACTCGGCGGTCCCGGACATCGGTTCGACGATCGTGCGGACGTTCTGGCAGAGCTTCGTCGAGACGAAGTCGCGCACGCCGAAATCGACCGTCCCGAGCACGGCCGAATAGACCTTGTAGGGATCGAGCGCCTCGAGCCCGCCCTTCTTGAAGGGCTCGACGTAGTCGTAGTTCTCGACCCAGGGCGAGTCGTAGTTCTTCATCCAGCCGAAATCGCTGAAGTCGTGGAAGCCGCTGCGCGCGATCGATTGCCAGAGCTCGAGGCGCTTGTCTTTCGTGCGCGGCGCGGGGCAGACGTCGCGGAAGCCGCGCAGCACACAGCGATGCAGGCGGGCGAGGCGCTTCTTGCGCTCGGGCAGCGGAAGGGCCGAGAGGCGGCAGCGCGACTCGAGCCGGATCCAATCGGGCTTCGGCAGCTCGCCGGATTCGATCCGATCGAGGAGGCGATCGAGCTGGTCGTGGGTGCGGGCGATGCGGAGCGTGGCGGCGGGCAGCATGGTTCTCGTCGGGCTCGTTCGGCTCAGGGTTTGCGGAAGCGCAGGGTCATGCGGTCGCTCTCGCCGATCGCGACGTACTTCTCGCGGTCGCGGTCGCCGAGGCGCAGGCTCGGGGGCAGGGTCCAGACGCCGG
>CAZFKD010000446.1:0-3893 GCA_964519695.1 uncultured Spirochaetaceae bacterium | reverse complement strand
AGCTGCGCGAGGCCGAGAGCGCGTTCGTCTTCGAGGGCGTCGCCGAGCGGCCGGTCGCCTCGGTGCTGCGGGGGTTCTCGGCGCCGGTGAGGCTCGAGATGGAGCGCTCGCCCGAAGAGCTCGCCTTCCTGATGGCCCACGACGAGGACGCCTTCAACCGCTGGGACGCGGGCGAGAAGCTCGCACTCTCGTTGCTCGTCGCGGCGGTGGCGGCGCCGGACGGCTTCGAGCGCAGCGCCGGGGTGGCGCGTTATGCCGAGGCCTGGGGGCGGGTGCTGCGCGACGAGACGCTCGACGGCTCGCTGCGCGCCCTCGCGATCGCGCTGCCGTCCGAGAAGGTGATCGCGCAGGAAGTGCCGATCATCGATCCCGACGCGATCCACGAGGTGCGCGAGCGCCTCGGCCGATTCCTCGCCCGAACCCACGCGCAGACGCTCTGGTCGCTCTATTCGGCGCTCGCGCCGCGGGGGCCGTACCGCCACGAGCGGGCGGAGATCGATCGTCGCCGGCTGCGCAACGGTGTGCTCCGCACGCTCGCCTGGACCGGCGACGAAGCGGCCGTCGAGGCGGCCCATGCGCAGTACGGCGCGGCGGACGACATGACCGATGCCCAGGGCGCGCTCTTCGTGCTCTCGGACGTCGACGATCCCCGGCGTGACGAGGCCTTCGCCCATTTTCATGCGCGCTTCCGCGAGGATCCCCTCGTCCTGGACAAATGGTTCACGATCCAGGCGACGTCGACCCGGCCGGACGCGCTCGATCGCGTGCGGGCGCTCTCGCGCCACGCGGATTTCAACCTCGCCAATCCGAACCGCGTGCGCGCGCTGGTCGGCGCGTTCTCGCAGGCGAACGCCGTGCGCTTCCACGACGGGAGCGGCGGTGGCTATGCGTTCCTCGCGGACGCGGTGATCGCGCTCGACGGCCGGAATCCCCAGCTGGCCTCGCGGCTGGTTTCGGCGTTCAACGACTGGCGACGCTACGACGAGGATCGCCAGCAGGCGATGCAGCGCGAGCTCGAGCGAATCGCGCGCGAGCGGGATTTGTCGAAGGACGTCTACGAAATCGTGAGCCGGGCGCTGTCGCGCTAGGCGATTACTGGGGCGAGCGAGGGCCTGGCGGCGCGCGTCGCACGCGTCGCGCGCGGTCCCCTGTGGAGACGAAGGAAAACCGATGAAGGGACTCAATCCGGGACAGCCGATCCTGATGGCGAAAGATCTCGGGCGCCGCTTCGGCGATCGCACGATCCTGTCCGGCGCTTCGTTCAGCCTCGCGCCCGGCGACCGGGTCGGCGTGCTCGGCGTCAACGGTGTCGGCAAGTCGACGATGATGCGCATCATCGCGCGCCGCGATCGCGAATACGACGGGCAGCTCGTGATCGCGAAGGGCGCGACCGTCGGCTACGTCTCGCAGGAGCCGGAGCTCGACTTCGAAAAGACCGTGCGGGAGAACGTCGAAGAGGCGATCGGCGAGATCCGGGCGCTGCTCGCGCGCTACGACGAGATCCTGAAGGCCTGGGAAGATCCCGAAATCACCGCCGACGAGGACAAGACCAACACCCTGCTCGCCGAGCAGGGCGAGGTCCAGGAGGCCCTCGAGCACCGCGACGCGATGGATCCCGCCGCCCTCGATGCCCGCATCGAGGCGGCGATGAACGCGCTGCGGCTGCCGCCCGGCGACCGCAGCGTCCGCACGCTCTCGGGTGGCGAGCGCCGGCGCGTCTCGCTCTGCAAGGAGCTGCTCGCCCATCCCGACATCCTGATCCTCGACGAGCCGACCAACCATCTCGATGCGGATACCGTCGCCTGGCTCGAGACCTTCCTCGCGGGCTACTCGGGGACCTACGTACTCGTGACCCACGACCGTTATTTCCTCGACCGCGTCGCGACGCGCATGCTCGAGGTCGTCCAGGGCGGGGTCCGGACCTACGAGGGCAACTACTCCGATTTTCTCGAGGCCAAGGAGAAGCAGCAGGAGATCCAGGACCGGACCGACGCGAATCTGCTGAAGGCCGTGGCGCGGGAGCTCGAATGGATCCGTTCGACCCCCCAGGCCCGCCGCACGAAGTCGAAGGCGCGCATCACGGCCTACGAAGACCTCGTCGAGAAGGCCAGCAAGATCCTGCCGCAGGACGAGCTCGAGCTGCGCATCCCCTTCGGTCCGCGGCTCGGGACCAAGGTCGTCTCGATGCGCGGCGTCGACAAGGCGTACGGCGAGAAGGTGCTGCTCTCGAACTTCCACTTCGACATGCCGCCCGGGGCGATCGTGGGCGTCACCGGCGCGAATGGCCTCGGCAAGACGACCTTCGTGAACATGATCGTCGGCCTCGAACAGCCCGACGCGGGCACGATCGAGGTCGGCGAGACGACGCGCTTCTGTTATGTCGACCAGACCCGCCAGTCCCTGCGCGACGACCTCACGGTCTACGAGGAGGTCGCCGACGGCTCGGACGTGATCCTGTATGGCGACAAGACGCTCTCCGTCCGCCACTACCTGGCCCGCTTCCTCTTCAGCGGCTCGATCCAGCAGACGCCGGTCGGGCGCCTCTCGGGCGGCGAACGCAATCGGCTCCAACTCGCGAAGCTGCTCCGACATCCCTCGAATTTCGTCATCCTCGACGAGCCGACGAACGATCTCGACCTGATGACCCTGCGCGTCCTCGAGGAGTCTCTGTACGCCTTCCCGGGCTGCGCGATCGTGATCACCCACGACCGCTTCTTTCTCGACCGGGTGGCGACCCACATCCTCGCCTTCGAAGGCGATGCGGTCGTCGAGTTCGTTCCGGGCGCCTGGGACGCCTACGTCGAGTATCGGGAGAAGAAGCTCGCCGAGACCGGCGGCGCCCGGTCCCAGAAGTTCAAGCACCGCAAGATCGGGCGGGTCTGAATCACGGGCCAAACAGCGAGGCCGGGCTTGACAACCCCGGAGGCCGCGACCACCTCCCCGACACTCGACGGAGTCCGAATCCGGGGCGAGCGAGGGTGATCCAGGGCAACCCGGGCTGGGCAGGTGAGGTGCGGTCATGCGATTCGACAAGTTGACGATCAAGGGGCAGGAGGCGCTGCAGGAAGCGCAATCCCAGTGCAGCGCCCGGGGCCATCAGAACCTCGAGGCGGCCCATCTGCTCGCCGCGCTGCTCGGGCAGCCCGAAGGCAGCACGGTCCCGATGCTGCAGAAGCTCGGCGTCTCCCTCGATGCGCTCCGGGGCGAGATCGAGAAGGTCCTGAAGCCGATTCCGAAGGTGACGGGCGGCGCCCAGCCCCAGCTCTCCGCCGGCCTGAGCCGCATCCTCCAGGCCGCTTTCCAGGAAGCGGAGGGGATGAAGGACGAGTACGTCTCGACGGAGCACCTGCTGCTCGCCATGGCGAAGGACGCGAACGACGCCGTCGGGCGCATCCTGCGCGGAGCCGGCGCTTCGGGCGACGGCCTGCTCCAGGCCCTCTCGACGATCCGGGGCCAGTCGCGCATCACGGATCAGGATCCCGAATCCAAGTACCAGGCGCTCGAGAAATTCGGCACCGACCTGACCGAGCGCGCCCGCCTCGGCAAGCTCGATCCGGTGATCGGCCGCGACGAGGAGATCCGGCGCGTCATCCAGGTTCTCTCGCGGCGCAGCAAGAACAACCCCGTCCTGATCGGCGAGCCCGGCGTCGGCAAGACCGCCATCGCCGAGGGGCTCGCCCAGCGCGTGATCGCGGGCGACGTGCCCGAGACGCTGAAGAACCGGCGCGTCATCGCCCTCGATATCGGCGCCCTGATCGCCGGGGCGAAGTACCGCGGCGAGTTCGAGGATCGCCTGAAGTCGGTTCTCCGCGAGGTCTCGGAGGCGAACGGGCAGATCATCCTCTTCATCGACGAGCTGCATACCATCGTCGGCGCGGGCGCGGCCGAAGGGG
>CAZFKD010000445.1:668-3903 GCA_964519695.1 uncultured Spirochaetaceae bacterium | reverse complement strand
CGTGGCGCTCGCCGGGATCGCGGATGCTCTCGAACCACGCCCGCGCTTTCGGCCGGCTCGTCGCCACCTAGACCCCCTCCTCGATCTCGATCACGCGCGGCTCGCCCACCAGATCGCCGAGCCCCCGCAAGCGCTCGAGCGCGCGCTGCAGGGCCGCATGGCTCGAACGATGCGTCAGCACGATCAGCGGGACCGCGCCCCCGGCCGCCACGGCCTGCTCCCGCTGCACGACCGACGCGATCCCGACGCCCTCGGCGCCGAACGCGCTCGTGATCCGGCCGAGCACGCCCGCCCGGTCCTGCGCGATCATGCGCACGTAGGCCCGGCCGGAGAGATCCTCCTCGGCGACGAGCGGCCGCGGCCCGATGTGCTCCGCGAGAAACGACATCGGCGAGACCGATCCGCGCCCGCCCCGGGCGATCTCGCGCGCGATCTCCATCAGGTCCGAGACGACCGCGCTCGCCGTCGGCATCTCGCCGGCGCCCGCCCCGTAGTAGAGCGTCGGGCCGACGGCGTTGCCACGCACGACGACTGCATTCATCGCCCCGTCGACCTTCGCGAGCAGACTCGCGGCCGGGATCATCGTCGACCGGACGTGGACCTCGATCGCCTCCGATCCGTTCGCGTCGCCCCCGCGCCGGTGGCTCTTCGCGACTGCGAGCAGCTTGATGCGGTAGCCGAACTCGGCGGCGAGCTCGAAATCGATGGGCAGCAGACCGCGGATGCCCTCGGTCGGGATGTCCTCGAAGGTGATCTCGGCGCCGAAGGCCATCGTCGTCAGGAGCGCGAGCTTGTGGGCGGCGTCGATGCCGTCGACGTCGAAGGTCGGATCCGCCTCGGCATAACCGAGCGCCTGGGCGCGCTTCAGCACGACGTCGAAATCCTCGCCGGTCGACTCCATCTCGGTCAGCACGTAGTTCGTCGTTCCGTTCAGGATGCCGAAAACGCTCTCGAGCCGGTTCGCCGCGAGCCCTTCGCGCACGGCGCGCAGCAGCGGGATGCCGCCGCAGACCGACGCCTCGAATCCGACGTCGAGCCCCGCCTTCGCCGCCGCGGCGAAGATCTCCTTGCCGTGCAGCGCGAGCAGCGCCTTGTTCGCCGTCGTGACGTGCTTGCCCGCGGCGATCGCCTCGAGGATGAACCGCCGCGGCACGTCGTAGCCGCCGATCAGCTCGATCACGATCTGCACGCGCGGATCGGCGATCAGGCCCTTCGCGTCCGCATCGAATTGGATCCCGTCGAGCGGAATACCGCGGTCGGTCTTCGTATCGAGGTCGGCGATGCGCACCATCGTCAGCGGAAATCCGAGCCGCTGCTCGATCACCGCCGCGTTCTCGCGCAGCACCTTGACCACGCCGCGACCGATCGTCCCGAATCCGATCAGCCCGACCCCGACACCCGCTTTCGCCTGCCCGCTCATGCCCGCTTCCTCGCTCCCCGACCCGTCCGCTTCAGACCTTCGACTCGCGCAGGAAGCGGCGGATTCCGCGCACCGCCTGACGGATCCGGTGTTTGTTCTCGACCAGTGCGAAGCGCACGAAGCCCTCGCCCGCCTCCCCGAAGCCGATGCCCGGAGACACGGCGACGCCCGCTTCCTTCAGGAGCCGCTTCGAGAACTCGAGCGACCCGAGCGCCCGCCACTTCTCCGGCAGCGGCGCCCAGACGAACATCGTCGCCAGCGGCTTCTCGATCTTCCAGCAGCCCTCGCCGTCCTGGCCGAGGCCGTCGATCAAGGCGTCCCGGCGCTCCTTGTAGACGGCGACGGTCTCCGTCACGCAGTCCTGCGGGCCGCGCAGCGCGGTGATCGCGCCGATCTGGATCGGCTGGGGCATGCCGTAGTCGAGGTAGGACTTGATGCGCTTCAGCGCATGGATCATCTGCGGATTGCCGCAGGCGAAGCCGACGCGCCAGCCGGCCATGTTGTGGCTCTTCGAGAACGACGTGAACTCGATCGCGATGTCGCGGGCGCCGGGGACCTCGAGGATCGAGGGCGGCTTGTAGCCGTCGAAGGCGATCTCGGCGTAGGCGAAGTCGTGGACGATCATGATGTCGTTCGCCTTCGCGAACTCGACCATGCGGGTCATGAAGGCGAGGTCGACGACGTGGGTCGTCGGGTTGGCGGGGAAGGAGATGATGAGCATCTTGGGGCGCGGCCAGGTCCGGCTGACGGCGAGCTCGAGATTCGCGAAGAAATCCGAATCCCCGGTCAGCGGGACCTTGCGCAGATCGGCGCCCGCGATGATCACCGCGTATTGATGGATCGGATACGCCGGGTCGGGAACGAGTACGACGTCGCCCGGGCCGACCGTCATCAACACGAAATGCGACAGCCCTTCCTTGGCGCCGATGACCGCGACGGCTTCGGTATTCGGATCGAGCTGGACCTGATGGCGCCGCGCATACCACTCGCAGATCCCGGCCCGGAGATTCGGCAGGCCCTGCGAGGACGAATAACGATGATTGCGCGGATCCTGGGCGGCCTCGCAGATCTTGTCGACGATGTGCTGCGGGGTCCCCATGTCGGGGTTGCCCATGCCGAGGTCGACGATGTCCTCGCCGGCCCGCCGCGCCGCCCGAGCCATGTCGGTCACGACCGACAGGATGTAGGGCGGCAGACGGTTCAGCTTGTGGAAATCGTGGCGGAATTCCTTGACGGGCTCTTTCGGTTCCTGGGTCATTTCCGGTCGTTCCTGTGGTCGAGGCTGGACTGCTCGTCTCTGCACACCGAGCGGAGCATGGGAAGGTCGGCAAGCGGGTCGGGCCCGCGTCGCGTCGCCGCATCGGTACGCTTCGTCGGGTTCGGCCGGCCGGGTCGGGCGGGCGCCCTGCGCGCGCACCCCACCGCTGCGTTCGTTCGTCTGCCCACCGTTTCTCATCGCCCCATCCTCGTCCGGCCGTGACCCGGATCCCTGCAGCGCTGGGCCGGCGAGTGCCGGGCTCGAGCAGAGATCGATCACATGGCGAGCGAGGGGCGGAGCCCCGGCGGGCTAGCGAGCCGTCCGGCCGTTGCGTTCTTGCATCCCTTGGGAACCTTTCGAGTCGCCCGATCGTACTGGAGAATCGGGGCGCGAGGTAGCGCCCGCGGCGCGTCAGGCCTCGGCCGTAGGAGGAGTGTCCGGCCCTGCCCGGCCCGCGTGCAGCAGCCCGTAGAGCAGCAGGCCTGCCGCGAGCAGCCCGACCGCAACGGCGCATTCCCGCGGACTCGAGCGGGCGATGGCCACGGCCGTCGCCCCGA
>CAZFKD010000445.1:0-658 GCA_964519695.1 uncultured Spirochaetaceae bacterium | reverse complement strand
GACGCGGGTGTTGTCGGCCGCTGCGCAGGTGGATGACGGCGAGATAGCCGAGCGACAGCCAGGGATGTCCGAAGGCCCGGTACGGCCGAGCGAGCTCGGCGCGCCGGTGCCTGAGCAGGAAGAGCGCGAGCGTATCGGCCGCGGTCGCCAGCAGGATGCAGAAGACCGTGAAGTCGAGGGCCTTTGGAAAGCTCTCGAGGACCAGAATCAGACCGATCGCGATCCCGGCCTGGACCGCGATCGCGACCGACGGCGTCAGGAAGGTCGCGTGGACCCGCGAGGCCCGGACCGGGAACTGCCCGTCGAGCGCCATGGCGTAGACGATCCGCGGCCCGATCAGGATCTGCGCGTTCAGCGTCCCGAGCACGGAGAGCATCACGAAGCCCGCGACCAGCCGACCCCCGAGATCGCCGAAGAGCGCCCGCGCCGCCGCCTCGCCGGTATCCCGCGCGGCCGCCATCTCCGCCGGCGCCAGGGCGTAGAGATAGACGGTATTGATCGCCAGATAGAGCAGTGTGCAGAGACCGAGTCCGAGGAAGAGCGAGCGCGGCACGTTGCGCTGCGGATCGCGGATCTCGCTCGCGACGAACACGCTCGCGTTCCAGCCGAGATAGCTGAACAGGACCGGCGAGAGCGCCTGGCCGAAGCGGAGCGCGAG
>CAZFKD010000444.1:0-3904 GCA_964519695.1 uncultured Spirochaetaceae bacterium | reverse complement strand
GCCTTCGCCGCGAGCGGATTCGTATCCATGGCGCGGATGAAGAGCGCGTCCGGCGCGGCTTCCGGATCGGGAATCCCGCCGAAGGGCCGCGACCGGAGCGCCGGCCACTCGCCCGCGGCGAGCAGCCGCGCCACGATCTCTTCCCGCTCGAGACGCAGCACCGAGTCGAGCGCGAGCGGGCGGACCCGCCCGCGATCCGGCCCGCTCCCGGTCGCCACAGGCTCCGGCGCGCCGATCCGTGCGCTCGTCGGCGCCGACGCGCCGGCGTCTCCGGACTCGCGCTGGATCTCGACGACGAGCCCCTCGCCGGGCTCGCTGCGCCGAGCCCGGATCACGCGACCGGCGATCGGCGCCGGAAAGACGATCGACGGGCGCCGGCGATCGACGAAGAGCGTCTGCCCGGACTCGACGCGATCGCCCACCGCAACGCGCAGCAGGTAGCGGCTGCGCGGCAGATCGTGCTCGAAGAGCGCGACGGTCTCCGCCTCGGGCGCCGGCTCGATCGCCTGACGCGGCGCTCCCCCGATCGCGAGATCGAAGCCCTTTCTGATTCGGATCCGCACGGCTCCCCCCCCCCGCGAATCAGATCCCTCGGCGTCCTCGAAGCTGCCGACCCACCCGCCTCAGCGCTTCTGGGCGGCAGGCTTGCGGCTTCGCACGGTCCGTCCCGTGGCACGCAGCCTCAGATTTCCGTCCTGCAGCTGCCGGTTCTTGCTCTTGCGCGTCGACTTGCGGGACGGGCGGTCCTTCGCCGAATCCTCGAGCGCCGAGGCCATGCCGCGGGTGGCGAGCTTGGTGTTCCGACGCGCGGTCGCGCCGGCGCCGACGCGGCGATCGCTCGCGCTCGTGCCCGGCTGCGCCGTATCGACCCAGGCGTCCCTGCGCTTCTTCTCGGGGCGCTCGGCGACCTTGCGCAGCTGCTCGGCCGAGCGCCCCACACGGCGGCCGATCAGGCTTCCCTCCTCCGCGTTCGCGCGCCGAACGCCGGTCGCGGCGGGCTTCGCGGCCCGGGCGGCGGACGCCGGGGCGCTCCGCGTTCGCAGCGGTCGGCGGTCCTGCAGCCTGCGCAGCACGCGCCGCGCGCTCGCGAACGCCGCATCGAATGCCAGCTGGGGCGTTGCGCCTCGCTTCTCGACGATCACGTCGTCGAAGCCCGGCAGCACGATCGAGATGCGACAAACCTGATCGATCCCGCCCTTCGGCCCGTTCTCGTCCCGCCCCCGCACGACGACGCGCGCCACGCGGTGGGGGTAGCGATCGAAGACCCGGTCCAGCCGATCGCGGACATGCGCGCGACTACTCGCCTTTACGAGCGTGCCCGAAACGACGGCGGCTTCGGCGACGGCCCCCCATGTTTTCTGCAACGGATCGCCCTCCTCGATTCCATCCTAGCCATGATCGTGCCCGGAGCGCAGCATGCGCCTAACTCGGACCGATTTCGTACCAGACCCCACGCCCTTTTCCGTGACGGATGAGGGCCCTGGTCTCGACCAACGATCGAAGGTGCTGCTTCAGGGTATTGCGGCTCGCTCCCGTGAGACGGATCGCCTCGCTCATCGTGATGCGTCCGTGCTCGCGAGCAAACTCGACGACTCGCAGGGCGAGGTCGGGAAGCGTCGCCAGGACGAGCCGCTCGCGCTCGATCTTCCTTTCGAGGCGCCGTGTCTGCTCGAGCAGGGACCGCAAAAAGAATCCGATCCAGGGCTGCCAATCGGGCGAATCGGAACGGATCGTCGCCTGCGTCTGTCGGAGCGCCAGGTAGTAGGCTTCCTTGCTCTGCTCGACGACGCTTTCGAGGGAGCTGTAGGGCACGTACGCATAGCCCGCCTGGAGCAGCAGGAGGGTCGTGAGAACCCGGCTGAGCCAACCATTTCCGTCATGGAAGGGGTGGATCTCCAGGAAGACCACGACGAAGATCGCGACGACGATCAGCGGATGGTGGCGCTGCGACGCCCTCTCCTGCGCGACCCATTCGAGCAGCTCGTTCATGAGACGTGGCGTATCGAAGGGCGAGGCGGTCTCGAAGACGACGCCGATCTGTGCGCCGCGTTCGTCGAAGGCGGCGACGCGATTCGATGCGGTCTTGTAGCGACCCCGATGCCACGCATCCTTTTCGCTGTGGCGCAGGAGGATCTGATGCTGCTGCTGGACGTGGCGCTCGGTGAAGGGAATGTCCTGCCACGACGAGAACACCTGCTCCATCAGCTCGGCGTAGCCGGCGACCTCCTGCTCGTCTCGAGACGCGAAAGACCGGATCTCGAGATTCGCGAGCAGTCTCTCGACCTCGCGATCCGAGAGCCGACTGCCCTCGATCCGCGTCGATGAGCCGATGCTCTAGATCGTCGCGACGCGCCGCAGGGCGGAAAGCCGGTCGGGCGCCAGCGTGGCGAGGGATCGCCAGGCTCCCTTGAACTCATCGATGCGGGCGATCTGTCCGAGGATCTCCGGTGTGATCCGGAGCGAGTCGGCGCTCAGCATGCGCCAATTCTACACCCATTTACGCCCATTTCCAGAATTTCGGCGTAGCAACCGGTATTTGCAGCGCCCGATCACCTCTCCCCGAGAAACCCGCCGACCGCCGCCGCGAGCCCCTCCGGATCATCGAGCATGATCCCATGTCCCGCGCGCGGCAGCGTCACGAGCCGGCCATCGCGCAGGACCTCGCGGACCATCTCGTCCGCGACCTTCTCCGAGAGGATCGCCGAGAGCCCGCCGCGCACCACGAGCACCGGGCATTCGAGGGCGCCGAGCGCCTGCCAGAGCGCGCGCGTCGTCTGCGCGAGCGACTCGGGCGAGCCGCCTTCGCCGAGGACGCCGGGATCGAGGGCCGGCTCGAAGCGGCCGTCGAGGCGGCGGACGACGCCCGCCTCCGCGAGGCGATCGAGCAGCTCGGCGTCGCCGACGGGATGGACCGTGGCGAGCCAGGCGCGGTATTCGGCGACGGATCCGAAGCTGCGGAGCGCGTCGTCGACCTCTTCGAGGACATGGTCCGAGCCCGACGCGTCGAGGGACGGGCCGGTATCGACGAGGGTGAGCGAGAGGATCTGCGTTCCGGCGCCCGCGGCGAAGAGCGTCGCGACGTTGCCGCCGAGCGAATGGGCGACGACGTGGAGAGCGGGCAGCTCGAGCGCGTCGACGAGGGCCGCGAGGTCGGCTGCATAACACGGCAGATCGTACTCGCCAGCGGGCGACCAGGGCGAGGCGGCGTGGCCGCGCAGATCGACGCAGATCGGGCGGAAGCGCTCGGGAAGCGCGCGCGCGAGCTTGCTCCAGACGGCGCGGTTGTGGCCGAAGCCGTGGACGAAGAGGACGGGGATGCCGACGCCGCGGGGATCCGAGAATGCGAGCGGCAACGGAAGAGGCGGCGGGAGCGGCCGGACGCGCGCGGAGGCCGACGCGGAGGAATTCGCTCGCGTCATGCCGTCCCTCCCGCGAGGCTCGCCTCGAGGCGGAGGACGAGGACCTGCGCGATCTCGGCGAGCGTCGGGCCCGGCGGAAACCAGTCGGCCGCGAGCGGAAGGTCGAGGCCGCGGCCGAGGCCCAGGAAGAGCTCCATCGTCATCAACGAGTCGAGGCCGAGGGCGTCGAGCCGCAGCGCCGGATCGAGCTCGTCCCGGCGCTCGGCACCGAGGCCGAGCACACCGGCGAGCTCCTCGCGGACGTGGCGCAGGAGGGCCGCGCGCCGCTCGGGAAGCGTCAGCGCCAGGAAGCCCGCGCGGTCGAAGCTCGCTCCGCCGGCGCGGCGGCCGCCCGCGCCGAGCTGCGCGAGCAGCGGTGACGGCGCTCGCTCGGCCCGCGCGATCTGCTCGGCCGACGGCAGCAGGATCCGCTGATCGGTGCCGGTGTCCTCGCGGCCCATCACCGCGAGCGCGCCTACGACACGATCGGGTGTCACATTGAAAGG
>CAZFKD010000443.1:0-3908 GCA_964519695.1 uncultured Spirochaetaceae bacterium | reverse complement strand
CGTTCCGGTCGAACCGGGACGGCTCGCTCTTCCGCTCCACCATCCCGCCGCGCCTCCGCCCAGCCGCTCAGCCTTTCAGCCGCGCTCCCCGCCGCCGACGCATTCCGCCAGCGTGCGAGCGAGCAGCGCCGGGCGCGAGAGGAAGGGCGAGTGGTCGCCCGGGATCACCCTCGGCGCCCGCCCGCCGAGCCAGTGCCGCGCCTGCGCGCAGGCCCAATCGAAACGAACGGCCCGATCGTCCCGCGCGAGCACGATCTCGAGCGCCGAGTCGGGCCAGCCCGGGATCGGCGCCGGCTCCGTGAGCGGGCGCTGTCCCTGTCAGCGCAGCCGCCGCGCGGCCCAGTCGGCCGTCCGGGCATCGCATTCGCCGAAGAAGACCCGCTTCGCCGCTTCCTCGTCGATCCGGCGCGCCCCGTCGGCGCGCTCGCGAAAGGTCGCCGCGGCGTATTCGGGCGTGACCATGCCGGCGAAGGCCTCGCCGTCGACGGGCCCGGCGCCGGTCGGCACGCTGCAGAGAAAGATCATGCGGGCGCCCGGCCGGCGCGCGGCGACGACGGGGATCGTCCGACTGCCGAGGGAATGGCCGACGAGGACGGGGGCGTCGCTGCCCGCGAGCTCGTCGAGGCAGGCCTCGACTGCGTCGGCGTACTCGCCGAGGCCCGCGGCGACGTCGTCGCAAGGGAGATCCATCGCGACGGCGCGATGGCCGAGCCGCTCGAGCTCGGGGATCAGTTCGCGCCAGCAGAACGCGCCGTGCATCGAGCCGTGGACCAGGGCGAAGAGGGCCATGCCGGGCAACATCGCACGCTAGGCGCGATCGGGGAAGGCCGCGCTCGGCCCAGCGGCGGGCGGGATCCGCGGTGGTATGCTCGGCCGGCCTGCCGCGCGCGCGGCGACCGGAGGCCCGCATGACCCGACCCTTCTTCGTCTCGTCCGACTCCCACATCATCGAGCCGCCCGATCTCTGGCTTTCGCGCATCGACCGCGCGTTCCGGGATCGCGCGCCCCACGTCGTCCGCGAAGAGAAGGGCGACTGGTGGGTGATCGACGGCAAGCGATCGATGTCCTTCCTCGGCGTGCAGACGGGCGACCGCTTCGAGAAGGATTCCTCCGAGCTGATCATCGAGGCGCATTTCGAATCCGTCCGGCCGGCCGCCTACGATCCCAAACGTTATGTCGAGGAGAACCGCCAGGACTGCGTCGAGGCTTCCGTGCTCTACCCGAGCGAGGCCCTGCTCGTCTACGGAATCTCGGACTCGGCCCTCTGCTCCGCCGCCATGCGCGCCTACAACGACTACATCGCGGATTTCTGCAGCGAGGACCCGCTGCGCCTCAAGGGCATCGCGCTCCTCAACGTCGACGATCCGGCGGAGGCCGTCGCCGAGCTGACCCGCTGCCGCGAGAAGGGGCTCGCGGGCGCGATGATCACGGTCCTGCCCCCGGCCGATCGGCCCTACGACCTGCCGCTCTACGAGCCCGTCTGGGCCGCGGCGGCGGATCTCGGGATGCCCCTCTCGATGCACGTCGCGACCGGCCGCGCGGCGGCGTCGGTCGACACGACCCAGAAGAGCGTGCGCGAGGTCAAGGAGTCGGCCTTCTACCTCCAGGACCACTTCGTCCGCAAATCGCTCGGCGAGATGATCTTCTCGGGCGTCTTCGAGCGGCATCCGGATCTGCGCGTCGGCTCGGTCGAGCATGAAGTGTCGTGGGCGCCATTCTTCCTCTTCCAGATGGACTACACCTACACCCAGCGCCCGATCCGCGGCAACTGGCATCGCTTCGCCGACAAGAGCGCCCTGCCCTCCGACTATTTCCGCCGGCAATGCTTCATGAGCTTCCAGGAGGACGCGATCGGGATCCGGGAGCGGGAGATGGTCGGCCTCGGGACGCTGATGTGGGGCTCGGACTATCCGCATACCGAGTCGACCTTCCCGCGTTCGCGCGAGATCCTGGACCGCATCCTCGCCGGCGTACCGGCGGCGGAGCGCGCCGCGATCACGTGCGAGAACGTGGCGCGTCTCTACGGCTTCGATCTCGCGGCGCTCGGCGCCCTCGGCGCCTGAACGGGCCCGGGGCGGAGGAGGCAAGCGAATGTCCGCACGCTTCCGCATCGCCGTGATCGACGACTTCCAGCGCGTCGCCGCCGAGCTGGCCGACTGGTCGCTCGTCGGCGCCGAATCAGAGGTCGTCTTCTTCGACGACCATCTCGCCGAGGAAGGCGCCCTCGCCGAGCGCCTGCGCGCGTTCGACGCGATCGTCGCGATGCGCGAGCGGACGCCCTTCCCCGCGACGCTGCTCGCCCGCCTTCCGCGACTCCGGCTGCTGGTCGCGACCGGGATGTTCCATCAGACGATCGACTTCGAAGCGGCCCGCGACCGGGGCATCGTCGTCTGCGGCACCGACAACGGACCCGGCCTCGCGACGACCGTCGAGCACATCTGGGCCCTGATCCTCGGGCTCGCCCGCCAGATCGCCGCCGAGGACGCGGCGATCCGGAGCGGCGGCTGGCAGGTCTCGCTCGGCCCGCTGCTCGCGGGCAAGACGCTCGGCATTCTCGGCCTCGGCAATCTCGGGCGAGCGCTCGTCCCGATCGCGCGGGCGTTCGGCATGCACGTCGTCGCCTGGAGCCGGAACCTGACCGCCGCCGCCGCCGCGCGGGTCGGCGTTCCGCGCGTCGACTACGAACGCTTCTTCGACGAGAGCGACGTCTTGACGGTGCAGCTGAAGCTCTCCCCGCGCTCGATCGGCTACGTCGGCGCCGAGGAGTTCGCGCGCATGAAGCCGACGGCGCTGTTCGTCAATACGTCGCGGGGACCGATCGTCGACGAGACCGCCCTGATCGACGCCCTGCGGTCGCGGCGCATCGCCGGCGCGGCGCTCGACGTCTTCGATCGCGAGCCGCTGCCCCGGGACCACCCCCTGCGCGCCCTGCCCAATACCCTCCTCTCGCCGCACATGGGTTATGCGAGTCGGGAGACCTACCGGGCCTTCTACGGATCCGCCGTCGAGGTCCTCGTCGCCTTCCGCGCCGGAAGCCCCATCCGACTGCTGAGCTGAGCCGCGCGCAGCGCGCGGCGGCGTTTCCCAGGCCTGCTCGGCGCGCTGCCCTTCGATCCATCGTGCGATGCATGCCCGACTGCGCCTCGATCGGCACAGTTGCCCAGTCCCTGTGCACGTGATGGCCAGCGACCAAGCAATCCCCAACTCAGTCCGGCGCGAGACCGCACAGAATCCCCTTTCGCGGCGGTTCTCATCGCCCGGAATCCGGCACGCACATTGCTCTCGCATCCGCTCGGCGAGATCGACCACCGGCGGCTGCAATCGTCGGTTCGAGCATCGCTCGGGGGGCCCGACCCCGATTCAGGTCCTCGTGGGCACGGTCCGACCCGAACGTTCGGGTCGGGCCGAACCCCGAGGAGAGAGCCCACCAACCGACCAGGAGAGATTGTCAATGCGTTCCAAACTGATCACCGCCATCCTGGGCAGCGCGAGTTTGTTCGTCGCGCCGCTCGGAGCCAACGCCGCGAGCGATGAGCAGATCCGGCTCCTCGAGCAGCGCATGGCCGAGATGGAGGACCGCCTCGAGGCGACCTCCGCCGAGCTGAACGAGGAGAAGAAGCAGAGCCGCCAGCAGCGCGATCTCCTCGAGAGCGCGGGGCTCGTCGAGGAAGGGGACGAAGGCGTGCGCTCCCGCGTCGGCAGCTTCTTCCAGATGGTCGACCTGACCGGCGTCGTCGCGTCCAGCTACAACTACCGCTTCATCAACTCCGGCGACGGCGACGGTGCCGACGAAGACGGGTTCAACCTCGGCGCCATCAACGATCCGTTCTTCACCCACAAGAACGCCGACTCGTTCCAGCTCGACCAGCTCTGGCTGACGCTCGACAAGGCGCCGACCGAAGAGAGCC
>CAZFKD010000442.1:0-3926 GCA_964519695.1 uncultured Spirochaetaceae bacterium | reverse complement strand
CGCGAACGCGGCCTGCTCAACGTGCGCGAGCGCATCACGCGCCTCGTCGATCGCGATTCCTTCGCCGAACGCGGGCAGATCGCGGGCGCGAGCAGCGCGCCGGACGGCTCGGACTTCGAGCCCACGGGCGTCGTCGTCGGCACCGCGCGCATCGGCGGCCGCCCCGTCGTCGTGTGCGGCGACGACTTCACGATCCGCGGCGGCGCCTACTCCCCGGCGAGCATCAAGAAGGGCCTCTACGCCGAAGAGCTCGCCGTCGATCGCCGCATCCCCTTCGTGCGCATGCTCGAGGCTGGCGGCGCATCGATCGCCGGGGGTACCGCCGGCGGCTCCCGCGGCCGCACGGGCTACGACTGGACGGCCCCGCCGATCATGAACGTGCAGACGATGCGGACGCTCTCGGCGGTGCCGGTCGTCTGCATCGGCCTCGGCGCGGTCGCCGGCTTCCCGGCCGGTCGCCTCATCGCGTCCCATCTCTCGATCATGACGAAGAACGATTCGCAGGTCCTGACGGGCGGCCCCGCCGTCGTCGCCCATGCGATGAAGGAATCGGTCTCGAAGGAGGAGCTCGGCTCGGCGGCCGTCCATGGCCGCAACGGCATGGTCGACAACGTCGCCGAAGACGAGGTCGACGCCCTGCGCCAGGCCCAGCAATTCCTGTCCTATCTGCCGAGCCATGCGGGCGAGGCGCCGCCCTTCTTCGACGTCGGCGATCTGCGGACCCGCCGCGAAGAGATGCTGCTCGAGCTCGTGCCGCGGGAGCGCCGGCGCGCCTTCAAGATGCGCAAGCTGATCGAGGCGGTCGTCGATCAGCGCAGCTTCTTCGAGATCGGCAAGCTCTGGGGCCGCAGCCAGATCACGGGCCTCGCGCGCATGAACGGCCATCCGATCGGCGTGATCGCCAACGACTGCCACCACGACGGCGGCTCGATGACCCGCGACGGCGCCGACAAGATCCGCCGTTTCGTCGATCTCTGCGATCTCTTCCACCTCCCGATCGCCTCGTTCGTCGACGAGCCGGGCTTCGCGATCGGAACGAAGGCCGAGCAGGAGGGGACGATCCGCGCCGGCATGGCCGCGATGTTCGCCGTGCTGCAATCGACCGTGCCCTGGTTCGCCTGCGTCGTCCGGCGCTCCTATGGCGTCGCGCAGGGCATCCATCTCGGCTCGAAGCCGATGGTCGTCGCCTGGCCGTCGGCGATGAGCGGCGCTCTCCCCGTCGAGAGCGGCGTCGCCCTCGCCTTCCGGCGCGAGATCGAGGCGGCACCGGATCCGGCGAAGCGGCGCGCGGAGCTCGAGGACGAGATGGCGAAGGCCCAGTCCGTCCTGCCGCGCAGCGAGGAGTTCGGCGTCCACGACCTGATCGATCCGCGCGATACGCGGCCCGTCCTCTGCGACTGGATCGACGAGATCCAGACGCAGCTCGCGGCCCACGTCGCCGCGGGCGCGCCGCGCTATTCGCTGCGGCCCTGACGGCCCCTCGGAAGCCCGCGAGCCGTCCCGACTAGCGCCCCTCGAAGCGCGGCGCGCGCTTCTCGGCGAAGGCGGCGACCGCCTCCGTATAGTCGTCCGTCAACGCGCCGCGCACCATCCGGTCCGCCTCGTAGCGCAGGCACGTCTCGAGATCGGCCTCGAGGGCGCGGTTCAGGTTCGCCTTCATCCAGCGCAGCGCGATCGGCGGCCCCGCTGCGATCCGGGCGGCGAGCTTCGCGGTCTCGTCGGCGAGCGCCGCGTCCGGAACCACGCGATTGAAGAGCCCGAGCTCGAGGCCCGTCTTCGCGTCGACGCGCTCGGCGGTGAAGTAGATCTCGCGGGCCTTCGCCGGGCCGACGAGGCGGGTCATGAACCAGGTCCCGCCGTAGTCGCCCGAAAGGCCGAGCTTCGCGAAGGACGTGACGAGGAAGGCCGACTCGGCGGCGATCCGCAGATCGCAGGCGAGCGCGATCGAGCAGGCCGCGCCCGCCGCCGCGCCGGGCAGCGCGGCGATCGTCGGCTTCGAGGAGCGGTGGAGCATGCGCGGCAGCTCGTGCTCCCAGCGCAGCTGGCGCTGGCGATCCTCCATGACGGGCGGCTTGCCCTCCCGCTGCATCCGCTTCGTATCCCCGCCCGAAGAGAACGCCCCGCCGGCGCCCGTCAGGACGAGGCAGCCGACCTCGGGATCCGTTTCGAGATCGCGGACGAGGACGTAGAGCGCCTCCTTCATGTCCATCGTGAGGGCGTTCTTCGCCTCGGGCCGATTGAACGTCAGGGTCGCGACGCGATCGCGGACGCGACAGAGGATCTCGGGCGTGCCGGTCTCGCGCGCGGCACCGGCGTCGGGGGTCTGCATGGCTTCTCCTGGTCTTCCGCTCGGAGCCGGGGCCGCCGCCGGCGGTCCGCCCGTCCCGGATACGGGATGGCCTAACGGCCGCGGTAGCTCGGCGCGCGCCCCTCGGCCCGGGCCGCCTTCATCTCGGCGTAGTCCTGCGTTTCGTAGATCGCGGTCATGCCCATCGCCTCCTCCTGCATCGTGTGCTGAGCGAGCGGATGAGCGATGCGGGAGAGGGTGCGGCGGAACATCTTGACGGCGAAGGGCGGATGGGACGCGATCTCGCGGCACATCTCCAGCGCGACCTCCTCGAGCTTCTCCGCCGGGACGACGCGCGAGACGATGCCGTGACGGAGGGCCTCCTCGGCCTCGAGGACGCGGCAGGTCAGCGCGAGATCGGCGGCGAGGCCGTGGCCCGCCATCTGGAAGAGGCGCGCCGTGCCGCCCGAGTCGGGGATCACGCCATGCTTGATCTCCGGCAGCATCATGCGCGTCCCCTCGGCCGCGATCCGCATGTCGGCGAGCAGCGCCCGCTCGAAGGAGCCGCCGATCACCCAGCCGTGCATCGCGACGAGCATCGGGGCGGGGAGCGTGAAGAAGAGCTGGGTCCGGCGATGGCCGCGCTCGATGAACTCGAAGTTCGTGATGTCCTCGCTCCGGACGCCGATCTCCGACGTATCGCGACCCGAGGAAAAGGATTTGCCCGTTCCCCGCCAGAGCACGACGCGCACGTCGGGGCGGGCATGGATCTCTTCGAGGGCATCGAAGAGCTGGCGATCCATCGCGTCGTTGGCCGCGTTGTGCTTCTCCGGCCGGTCGTTGGTCAGGACGGCGATCCCGTCCGCGATCTCGAGTCGGATGAACTGCTTCTCGTCGGCCACGCCGGATCTCCCCTCTCACCCGCGCCCGGTTTCGGGACCTTCCATCAGGCCCTTCACCCGCGCACGGAACCTTCTCGAGCTACGCCTCGATTCCGTCCCGACCTGCGTCGAGCGCCCCACCGGGCGCATCGAACGCCTCACCCTTTCGCGGCGTCGCGGGAGGCTATCATGCGGCGCCCGCTCCTGCGGCCAGGGGTCGGGCGAGCCCGCTGCAAGCCGCCGGAAGCGAGAGGAGAGAGTCGATGGGTCTGCCCAATCCGCCCGAGCTCGGGGCACATGCCGTGCCGAAAGGCACCTTCGACGGCCAGGTCGTCGTGGTCACCGGCGGCGGAACCGGCCTCGGCAAGGCGATCGCCGTCGAGTTCGGCCGCGTCGGCGCCCGGGTCGCGATCCTCTCGCGCGGCGAAGGCCATCGCGAAGCGGGCCTCGCGGCGCTGCGCGAGGTCGGTGCAAGGGCGATCGCGGTCGCCTGCGACATCCGCGATCCCGAAGCGATCGCGCGCGCCTTCGACGAGGTGACGAGCGCCTTCGGCCTGCCGGACCACATCGTGAACAACGCCGCCGGAAACTTCCCCGTTCCGGCCGAGGACATGAGTCCGAATGCGTGGAAGACGGTGACCGACATCGTCCTCAACGGAACGTTCTACTGCTCGCGCGAGTTCGGGCGCCGCCACATCTCGGCCGGCACGCCGGGCTCGATCATCAACATCGGCGCCGCCTACGCCTGGACCGGCGGC
>CAZFKD010000441.1:0-3963 GCA_964519695.1 uncultured Spirochaetaceae bacterium | reverse complement strand
TCTCGGGATGATCGGGAAAGGCGGCAGGGAGCGTCGGATGGGCGGGGGTCAGCTCGCCGAAGCGCCGCCCGAACGCGACGTGGTCGGCCTGGCTGAGATGCTGGTCGCGGAAGAAGACCACCTTCCAGCGCAGCAGCGCCGCGCGGATCGCGGCGATGGTCGCGTCGTCGAGGGGGCGCGAGAGGTCGAGGCCGTGGATCTCGGCGCCGAGATGGCCGGAGGTCGGGCGGAGGTCGAGGAGGCCTTCGATCGCGGAAGCGTCGGGTCGAGCCGCGTCGGCGCGTGTCTGCATGCGGTCTCTCCGAGGGGGCAGGGCCAGCCGAAAGGGCAGGGCCGGAATCGACGCCGCCGGGCGGGATTCCGGGCGGGCGATCGATCCGTCCGCCGCGCCCGCATCATCGTCGTCCCGGCAGGCGGCGTCAATCGGACCCGGAAAGGGGGCTCGGCGCATCCGGCCCGCAGAGACTAGCCGGCCACGACCGGCTCCGACCCGGCGATCCGGACATGATGCATGACGCGGGCATGCGCCGGATCGAAGCCCTGCGCGCGGTGGATCGTCGAGCGGTTGTCCCAGATCACGAGATCGCCGACCTGGAACCGATGGCGATAGACCCGCTCGGGCGTGGTCGCGGCGCGGAGCAGGCGGGCGAGGATCGGCTGGGCCTCGTCGTCGGAGAGGCCCTCGATCGCCATGACGTGCTCGCTCGTGTAGAGCGTCGTCTCGCCGCTCTCGGGATGCCGCCGGACGAGCGGATGCCGGACCGGAGGCAGATCGAAGACGGGGTTGCCGGGGATCGTGCTGCCGAAGCGGGCGAAGGCCTTCGCGTAGTCGTGGATGCCGACGAGCCCGCGCGCGGACGTCTGCTCTTCCGGCGAGAGCGCCTTCCAGGCGAGGCGGAGATCGGCGAAGAAGGTGTCGCCGCCGACGGGCGGAACCACGACGGCGGCGAAGAGGGAGAAGGTCGCGGGGATCTCGCGGAAGGAGCTGTCGGTATGCCAGCCCTCGTTGATCGCGACGAGGCGCAGCCGCACGTCGTCCGGTGACAGCATGCGGCCGTCGCGGCCGCGATTGGTCAGCAGGATCAGGTCGGGATCGGGCGTGTCCTCGTTGAATGCGCCGCGCTCGGGGACGCCGAAGCGGCGGCCGAGGGCGACGTGCTGAGCGGGGGTCATGGGCTGGTCGCGGAGGACGACGACGCCGTGCTCGACGACGCTGCGCCGCAGCCGATCGAGCTCCGCCTCGTCGAGGCCGCGGGCGAGCTCGATCCCGCGGATCTCGGCGCCGATCGGATCGAGGGGACGGATTTCGAATCCCATGCTTCCGACTCCGATCAGGCCGTGATCGGTCGCAGGACCCGGCCGGGCAGCCCGCAGTCGTCCGTGAGCTCGCCGTCGAGCACGATGGGAACGCCGTTCACGATCGTCGCGTACATGCCCTCCGGCCGGCTCGACCAGCGGCCTTCGCCGTTGGGGAAGTCGCGCACGAACTCCTTGCGGCCGGGACCGATCGAATCCGCGTCGAAGATCATGACGTCCGCCGCATAGCCGGGCAGGAGCATGCCGCGATCGAAGAGGCCGAGCAGCGCGGCGGGCTGCTGCGTCATCTGGCGGATCGCCTCCTCGAGCTCCCACTTGCCCCATTCGCGGACCCAGTAGCGCAGGAAATACGAGCTCCAGTCCGAGCCATCGTCGCGCCCGAGATGGGCCCCGCCGTCGGAGGTTCCGATGATCATGTGGGGATGGATCGAGGCCCGATAGGTGCCGTCACGCCAGGCGTCGGATTCGGTCCGCCAGACGAACTCGACGTCGAGCGCCTCGGCCAGCGCGATCTCGATCATCAGATCCATCGGGGCGATGCCGCGCTCCTTCGCGATCTCCGCGAGCGAGCGGCCGATCAGCGCCTGATTCTCGGGCTTTCCGGCGCGGTGGACCTGGACGTTCTCGAAATGCGGCGGCGGCAGCGTCGAGCCGCGCGATGCGTCCTTGTTCGGATGTTCGACGGCGCTGCGGATCGACGCGCGATAGGCGGGATCGCCCAGCATCGCGATGCGCGCGGAGACGGTCTTCGCCTCGTCGAAGAGGCGCTGGAAGGCGGGCACGCCCTCGTAGAGGCTCGTTCCCTCTGCCAGGCTGAAGCGGCGATTGAAGGGTCGCGCCATCAACATGGAATAGACGCCCGCGCCCTGCTTGCGCGCCCGCTCGAGGTAGGCGACGCAATGGTCCCAGGTCGCCGTCGGCGCGTCCACCTTGCTGCGCGCGCCGAGCCCCTGGATGATGATCGGGAGGCGGCTCGCGAGGGCGAGTCGGATCAGGAAATCACCGTCGGCCTCGTCGAGTCCGCCGATCGAGCTGTAGGGCAGGTAGGAGATCGAGCCGCCGTTCGCGCGGCCGACCTCGGCGACGAGGGCCTCGAGCTCGGCCTTCGAGGCGAGTCGACTCGGCACGGGCCGATCCTCCGAATCGAGATGCGTCGGCGCATGGGTCGAGGAGAGCCCGGCGGCGCCCGCCTGCATTGCTTCCCGGACGAGAACGCGCATGCGCTCGATCTCGTCGGGCGTCGCCTCGCGCGAATAACAGGCGTCCCCCATGACCCAGCGGCGGAGATTGCAGTGGCCGACGTAGAACGCAGCGTTGATCCCGAGCTTGCCGCGGCGCGCTTCGACGAACTCCGGGAAGGTCTCGAAGTCCCAGGGGATCGCCGCCAGCGAGCCGGGGCTCATGTCTTCGACGCGCCCGAAGATCTGCGTGATGAAGTTGCGGTCGTCCCGCCGGGTCGGGGCGATCGAAAAGCCGCAGTTGCCGGCGACGACGGTCGTGACGCCGTGGTAGCAGGACGAGGTCGCGAAGGGCTCGAAGGTCAGCTGCGGATCGTAGTGGGTATGCGGATCGACGATGCCCGGGGCGACGATCCGGCCCTGCGCGTCGAGCACGCGCTTCGCCCGGGCGGCCTCGAAGCGACCGACGCCGACGATCAGACCGTCCCGGATCGCGACGTCGGCGCGGCGGCGGGGCAGGCCGGTCCCGTCGACGACGAGCCCATTGATGATCAAGAGATCGAATTGCATCCGTCTCCCCTCCAGCCCGGCTCGCGGGCCGCGCGCGGGCTCCGATCCGTCGCGACGCTCGCGCGTCTTCTCCGCTCGCGCGGCGCGTTCAGCGCTTTCGCAGGCCCGTCCGCCGCACGGGGCCGGGCAGCCGTTCGTCCCGTTCGGGCTCGAACCGCTCGTGCAGGCGCTCGAGCGCGGCATCGATGCGGGCCCGATCGGCCTTCGAGACACCGGTCATCAGCTCGTCCCCGCTCTCGATGTAGGCCTCGAGCGCCGCCTTCTCGAGCGCCGCTCCCTTCGCCGTCAATCGAAGCGGGGCGCAGCGGCCGTCGGTCGCGTCCGATGCCCGGCGCACGAGTCCGCGCCGCACGAGCCGGTCGATCATCTTCGTCAGGCCGCCAGGGCTGCAGCCCACGACGTTGTAGAGGTCGCCGGGCTTCAGCATCCGGGCGCCGCCGGCCCGCCGAAGGCTGCCGAGGATGCTGTACTCGCCCGGCGTGAGGCGGAAGGGCTTCAGGACGTTCTTCTGGTGCTCTGCCATCAGGATCGACAGACGCCCGAGCCGGACGAGCGGCGGCAGCGCGGAGAGATCGCGATCGGGGTCGTCCTGCGCGAGGGATTCGAGGACGTGCTCGACCCACTTCATGTCTCTTCCTCCCGATTGCGTGGCCTCCAGACTAGGTCAGGGAGATTGTTTTTCAAGGAAAGTAGCTGGCGCGCGGCCGGCACCCGCGGCGCCCCGGGCGGGGCCTGGGAGGCGCGGAAGGCTCGGGAGTCGAAAGGCCCGGCTCGGGGGGCCTTTAGATCGCGCGGGCCGCGCCGGGCGCGGCTACGCTCGCGGCCGGCGCCCCTGCCATCCGAACCGAAGACGGAAGAGGACCGACATGACCGAAAAATCCGCCTACGTACCGCCCCG
>CAZFKD010000440.1:0-3968 GCA_964519695.1 uncultured Spirochaetaceae bacterium | reverse complement strand
CGCCTTCGGCGACGCCGTAGTTGTTGACGAGGGCATCGATGTCGCCCGCGGCATCGGCGACTGCCCGTGCGCCCGCGTCGGTCCGGATGTCGCCGGCGACGGCGCGCGCATCGAAGCCCTCTTCGCGGATCGCGCCGGCGACGACTTCGGCGGCCTCGAGCTCGAAGCCATGGATGAAGACGGTCGCTCCTTCGCGCGCGAGTACGCGGGCGATGCCGGCGCCGGTGCCGCGCGAGCTGCCGGAGACGAGGATGCGACGGGAGGCGAGGTGGAGGTCCATCTCGGGATGCTAGCTTCCGGAAGCTCGACGCGGAGAGGTGGCCGAGCGGTTGAAGGCACCGGTCTTGAAAACCGGCAGGGCGAAAGTCCTCGTGGGTTCAAATCCCACCCTCTCCGCCACGGGCGAAGAGGCGCGGCTCGAAGCCGACTCGCAGCCGCTTTCCTCATCGATCCTCGATCTGCATTGCCGACAGGAGAACCGCATGCCGTCCCGACGAAGCTCGTCCCCCCTGTTGAAGGTCGCTCTCGCGGCCGCCCTGGCCGGAGCGATCGCCCTCGGCTGCGCGACTTCGCTGACCGGTCGCCAGCAGCTCCTGCTCTTCCCCGAGAGCCAGATGGCGCAGATGGGCGCCGCGGCGTTCACCGACATGCAGAGCAAGACGCCCCGCTCCTCGAGCTCGACGAAGGTCACCTACGTCCGATGCGTCGCGAACGCGATCACGCAGGTCGTGCCCGGAGAGCAGATGCGGGCGGTCGCGGTCTCCGGCTGGGAGGTCGAGCTCTTCGAGGACGATACGGCCAACGCCTTCGCGCTCCCCGGCGGCAAGATCGGCGTCCATACGGGGCTGCTCGACGTCGCCGTGACCCCCGGCCAGCTCGCCGCCGTGCTGGGCCACGAAGTGGGTCACGTCCTCGATCGCCACGGCAACGCCCGCGTCTCGAGCGGCGCGCTCGCCGACATGGGCATGCAGTTCGGCTCGATCCTGCTCGGCGCCGACACGCCGCAGAAGCAGCTGCTGCTCGGCGCTCTCGGCGCCGGTGTGCAGTACGGCGCCCTGATGCCCTTCAGCCGCGCGCAGGAGAGCGACGCCGATCTGATCGGCCTCGAGCTGATGGCGCGGGCCGGCTTCGACCCGAACGAGAGCGTCACGCTCTGGCAGAACATGGCGCGGTCCGCCGGCGGCGCGGCGCCGCCGGAATTCCTGTCGACCCATCCGAGCAGCACGACCCGAATCAGCCAGCTGCAAGCTGCGATCCCGAACGTCATGCCGCTCTACCAGCAGGCGCAGGCGGCGGGGCGACGGCCGAATTGCCGGCCGTAGGCGGTCGGGGTCCTATTCCTCGAAATACTGCCAGGGAAATTCCGGCTCGATGATCGGCTTGTAGCCGGCCGGGAATTCGAAGGGGCAGGTCAGGATCTCCCAGACCCCGATCAGCTCGCTCGCGACGAACCAGCCGATGCCGAGCCCGAAGCCGATCGGGAGGCCCGCGGCGGCGCCGCGCTTGCGGGTCTCGACGACCATCTGGCCCGGGATCGCGAGGACGCCGAGGGTCGTATTCGCGAACCCGCGTCCGACCTTCCGCGCCGGCGTGAAGCGGGATTTCGGCGCGGCCCAGGCGGCGTCGGGAAGGGCGCTGCCGACCGTCGCGAGGCAGGCGAAGAGAGCGATGGCGGAAACGAAGATCCGCCGCGCTCGCCGGGCCCCCGTTCGCGCGCCGGCCAAGCCGTTCCCAGACGTCCGAAACGAGCGATCCATTCCTTCTCCATTTTGCTCCCGGCGACGCGGGGCGCGAAGATCCATTCGAGGGCGCGAAACGCCGGCGCCCTGGAGCCTGCGTGCCCGGAGCGCCCTGGCGGCGGACGTTAATGGGTCGGGGCGGGATCGTCCAGCCGATCGGGCCCTTGTTATTCGCCGATCACCTTGACGAGGACCCGCTTCGGCCGCCGCCCGTCGAACTCGCCGTAGAAGACCTGCTCCCACGGCCCGAAATCGAGCCTGCCCTTCGTGATCGCGACGACGACCTCGCGGCCCATGATCTGGCGCTTCAGGTGGGCGTCGGCGTTGTCCTCGCCGGTCCGATGATGGGCATAGCGCTGGGGCGAGGCATCGAAGGGCGCGAGCCCTTCGAGCCATTTCGCGTAGTCGGCATGCAGGCCCGGCTCGTCGTCGTTGATGAAGACGGAGGCCGTGATGTGCATCGCGTTGCACAAGACGAGCCCTTCGCGCACGCCGCTCTTCGCGACGATCGCTTCGATCCGCGGCGTGATGTTCTCGAACGCCATGCGCGCTGGCAGCTCGAGGGTCAGGTACTCGGTATGGGACTTCATTGGCAGCGTCGCGGCGCGCCGCCCGGCTCAGCGCTGGGCCGGCAGCGGCGGCGGGCCCGATCGCTGGGGCGGAAGCGGCGGGGGCACCTTCTTGAACGCGTCGCCCAGCTCCGCGACCTGGCCGGCGGGCGTCCAGGCGCTCATGCCCTCGCGCCAGACGAGGGTCGATTCGGTGACCTGTCCGCTCACGACCTTCGAGACGAGCTCCTGCTGCGGCATCGGCCCGACGCGCTCGCCCTGGTTCTCCGCATACCATTCGGCCGCGCCGCTCCCAGGCGCCGCGCCCGCCGCTCCGCCCGGAGCGGGCGTCGCCGCCTGCTTGCGCCGGGCACATTCGACCGGGTTGAAGACGCAGTCGACGGTCTTGTCGACGGCCTCGTCGACCTCCTGGTTCGTCCGCTGTTCGCCCTGCGTCGACGCACGTTCGCGGACGCGGTCGAGGATGCTGTTCGACTGGGCACGCGCCGGGGTCGCGGCGAGGGCGACGAGCGCGAGCAGGAGGAGCAGGAGCGGGGCGGGGCAGTGGGCCATGCGCGGGGTCTCCGATCAGATGGCGCGGTCGACGTGTCCAAACAGCTTGAGCGAAGCGACCGGAGACTGCAAGGGTCCGGCCGGGCGCGGATCTTGCGCCGATCAGCCCCGCTGCTCCCGGTAGACGCGCAACACGAATTCCCCGGCCGCGCTCTCGCGCAGCCGAAGGACCTCCGAGCGCATGGCCTCCGGGACCTGATCCAGCTCCGGCAGCACCGCGCGGCAGCCGGGCGGAAACAGCATGGGCGCGGCGAGACTCGCGAAGGTCAGGTCGGCGGCGCCGAAGCGATCGCCGACGAGCGCGCTGCGTCCGTCGCGAAGACGTTCGTCGACGTCGCGGAAGAGGCGGCGGATCCGTTCGAGCGATCGCTCGGCGCTCGCCGGCGAGATCCGGTAGCCCGCCCGGACGATCCGGCGTGCGATCGGGGCGAGCAGCGGGACGAGCCTTGCCTCGAAGGGTGGGATCGCGCGCGACCAGACGTCGCGGATCAGTCGCGTCTCGCCGAGCAGATGGGCGTAGGCCCAGCGCCGGGTGTGCGGGCCGAGTTCGAGCGCGAACGTCTGCTCGAGCGAGTCCACCTCGCGCCGCAGGTCGTCTTCCTGCGGATACAGGGCGTGGTCGCCACGCCAGTCGTTCGCATGACGCAGGATCGCGCCCGAGTCGACGAATCGCTGCTCGCCGTGGACCAGCACGGGCACCGTTCCCCCGGCGTTTCGCTGCGTAGCGAGCCGATGGAAGAGCGGCGCGTGGCCCTCTTCCCGATAGGGCAGCCCGACGCGATCGAGCGCCCAGCGGGCCCGCTCGCAGTAGTGACTGAGCGGGATCGTGATGAAGCGCGCGGGCGGCGTCAGACCCAGCGCTTCCCGACCGCGGCCTTCAGCGGCTCGATCACGGCGGCGAAGCTCGGCCGCGCATGCATCCGATCGACGAACGCCGCCAGCTTCTTCCAGCGCGATGCGTCCGGCCGCACGCCGCAGAGGCGCAGGTTGACGAACAGGTTGCCGACGGCGATGTCCGCGATCCCGAAGCTTTCGCCGACGAAGAACTCGCCTGCGTGCTCCGCCTCGAGCTCCGCCTCGAGATAGTCGAAATAGGCCGGCAGGTCCT
>CAZFKD010000439.1:1073-3977 GCA_964519695.1 uncultured Spirochaetaceae bacterium | reverse complement strand
TCGATCGCGGTGCTGCAGCGGATCGCTGTGCTCCGCGCGCGCTTCGGACGGCCGCTGCTCGTCTCGGTGTCTCGAAAATCGTTCTTGCGCGAGCTGACGGGGAGCGGGCTCGATGCGATCGGCGCGGCGACCCTCTCGGCCGAGCTCTTCGCGGCGCGGATCGGCGCCGACTGGATCCGGACCCACGACGTCCGCGCGCTGCGCGACGGACTCGCGATCGAAGCGGCGCTCGGACGCGACGGGATCGACTGAGCACATTTCGCTAGGCACGACCAGCAAACGATCCTGCTCTGCAGCGCGATCCTGGCTCTCGTCGTCGTGGTCGCGGGGGCAAGCCGAGGCGGACGGTTCGCGTCGCTTCAGGACCCGGTCGCAGCACCGCAAGAACCGCCCGAGCGATTCCGACGAACGCAGAGACCGCCCAATCCGAGTCCGAGCAAGACGGCGGTTCCGGGCTCCGGCACGACGGCCTCCGCCGAAACCAGCGTGACCACGCGCGGATCGAACGCGATCCGGGTCACGTATTCCTCGCCGAAATCCAGGTCCACCGTCACGCCCGTCGCGGGATTGACCGTGCCGGTCCCGCCACTCGAGTTGTTCGAGTTGCGCAGGATTCCCGTCCCATCGGCGTAGAGCAGCAGCTGGGGCGGGTGATAGCGAGCCCGGTCGAGGCGCTCGAACTCCCGTGCATCGAGGGCGAAGATGAGACCGTTGGCGTCCGGAACGAGCTCGGAGAGCTGGAGCCCGTCCGATAGATCGATTCCCGCGGCGACCGAAAAGCCGAGCGAGCTGCCCTGGCCGATCCAGTCCGCTGCGGAGATCGGCCCCTCGCCCCCCGGACGGCGATCGAGTCGAAAGGCGGAGAATCCGGAAGGCGTCGGCGGGGAGGTACTCAATCCGCCCTGAAGGATGTATTCGACCGAGCGAATCGAAGCGTTGTCGTAGCTCGTCCCGGCCTCGAGCCTTCCGGCGAGCTCGAGATCGAACGCAAAGCTGCGTACGTTGCTGAACTCGGGCGTCAGCCCGGCCGCACCGAAATCCGCGTCCTCGAGCTCGATCGTGAAAGCCGACGCCGCCCGCGGCAGTCCGGCCAGCGCAGTCAGCATCGCGATTGCAGCGACGAGCCGCGCAACGCGCTGCTTCCCGAACGCGGCGTGCAAGGCTCCAGGTCGGCTCGATCCGCATCCTTCCCGAAAGACGCCACCGCTGGACATCCTGGCCTCCAATCCCGCCACGCCCGCCTCCGAACGGCTCATCCCGCTCAGCGGAGCCGGACCGCTCGTCTCTGAGTGGCGGCAGCTGCGCGGATGTGGCAGCCGGAAAGCAGCGCGGCACGCCTTTTTGCGTCCCTGCGGATGCATCCGTCAGCGGATGCGCGCCAGGCGCGGGGCCATCGGGCCCGTCGTCCCGAAGAGGAGGTGGAGCGTCGACGCGAGCCTTCCCGCCTCGCCGGGCTCGAGCTCATCCCTGCCCTCGCCCGACTGGATCGCCGCGCAGACCCGCCTACGACATTCGCCGATGATCCGGGTCGTGTCGTGGAGTCAGCGTGCTGGGATCCGTGTCCTCGAATCTAGAGTCGAATGCGATCGACGTTCGAGAAACGCGCTGAGGACGCTCCGTCGGAATCGCGGAGTCTGGCCCGCCGCCGCGCCTGCGAAGTCGAAGAGGGCGTCGAACCCGGCCCGGACGGCATCACCCGGCGACAAGCCCAGAAGACCCCCACCAACACCGCGAAATGAACCCAGCTGCTCTCGGGCCGGAATCCGCAGGCGAGGATCTCGTTTGCAGCGTTCGCATCCATCACGCCCGCCCCCTCGGCCGCCCCGGCATTCCGCTGGACGCCTCCGAAGCCGCATTGACGCTCGCCTCATCGCCCGGGACCAGCACGAGCCGCAGCGACGGCCACGCGAACGCCTCGATCACGCAGGAGGCGAGCCGCTGCGCGTCCAGCCAGCGGACGTCCTCGCGCAACGCCTGCCGGGTCCAGAGCTCCGCCTCCTGCGCCCGGACCATCGACGCGAGCTGCCGATCGACGGCCTGCAGCGCCATCAGCTGCGCTTCCGAGGGCAGCGCCACCATCCCCTCGACGAAGGTCGTATAGGCGTCGTCGAACTCGACGACGAGTCGCTCGAGATGCCCCGGCGCCAGCGGCCTCGGCTTCGGGGCCTCGGGCCGGTCGGCGGAGGCCGCCCTCGCCTCACCGACCGAACGGGAGAGCGCGAGCAGGACCCGCCAGAGCCGCGCGTCCCGACCCGTCGGCGCGCCCCGCCCTTCGCCCGCGCCCTGCTCGTCCATCTTCATCGGCCTAACCCTTCGAGCCGTTTCCGTCGACGCTCCAGATCCCCGCACCGTGGGCGGAGATGAAGAGGAAGACGAAGCAGTAGAGGGCAGCCAGCTCGCCGCCGTTCTGGACCGGGAGAATGGCCTTCGTTCCATGGCCGACCCAGTAGGCGACCGCCATCGTGCCGCTGGCGAGGAAGGCGGCCCAGCGCGTCTGGAGACCGATCAGGACGAGCAGGCCGCAGATCAGCTCGAGCGGCCCCGCCGAATAGCGGAGCCCGTCGGGCATCTCCTGCGGTCCGCCCGGGAAGCCGAACAGCTTCTGCGAGCCGTGCCAGAGATACAGAAAGCCGACGACGATGCGCATCGCCGCGTAGGTCTTCGCTCCATGAACCGCCATGAACGAGGCCATTCGATCTCCTTCTCGATGCGCGGCGGCGGATCCGGAGGGCGCCTGCCCTCCCGCTCCGTCGTCTCGGAACCTAACGATCCAGCACGTTGCGTCGCCCGCGGGCCTCGAAGGCCGCGACCATGCGTCGTACTGCCTCGTGGAACAGGACGCCAATCGCCTTCTGAAGCAGGACGGAGCGGTACGCAAGTCGCGGGCTTTCGACGCCCGGCCGG
>CAZFKD010000439.1:0-1063 GCA_964519695.1 uncultured Spirochaetaceae bacterium | reverse complement strand
TTGCGTCGCCCGCGGGCCTCGAAGGCCGCGACGATCGTCTCGCGGTCCGCGTCGGCGAGCAGTCGATAGCTCGCGCCTTCTCTCCGCCAGACCGGATCCGCGCAGTCCCAGCGCTCGTCGCGCAGCACCCGCTTCAGGATCTTGTTCGTCTCCGTCGAGGGCAGCGTCTGCGCGATCCGGACATAACGCGGCGCCATTTTCGTGCCGAGATCGCGCTGCTCGCCGAGAAATGCCACGAAGCCCGCCGGATCGAAGCGCGCTCCGGGACGCAGGATCAGCGCCGCCATGCAATCGTCGCCGACGTC
The DNA here is from genome assembly GCA_964519695.1 of uncultured Spirochaetaceae bacterium. GTDB lineage: Bacteria > Myxococcota_A > UBA9160 > UBA9160 > UBA4427 > UBA4427. The sequence goes on along the minus strand of CAZFKD010000439.1, from coordinate 758 downwards.
GGCATTCGGAACGGCGTACACCGCCGCCAATGCGACGCCCGGATGCCGCGTCAGGATCCGCTCGATCGGCCCCGCCGCGAAGTTCTCGCCGTCGACCCGCAGCCAGTCCATGTTGCGACCGGCAAAATAGAAGAAGCCCGCCGCGTCGCGATAGCCGAGATCGCCGCTCCAGTAGATCCCCTCGCGCGTGCGCTCCTGGTTCGCCTCTTCGTTGCGCCAGTAGCCCTCGAAGCTCTTCGCCGTCTCGGTGCTCGCGATCTCGCCGATCGCCTCGGCGGCGTTCGCGAGGCGGCCGTCGGCGGCGAAGATCGCGCGGGGGCATTCCTGCTTCGTCTCGGGGTCGAGGATCAGGGTTCCGGGCGGCGCGACGCCGAGCGCGCCGGCCGGCATGTCGGCCGTCCGCGAGATCGCGATGCCGCCCTCGGTCGAGCCGTAGGAGTCGATGACCTCGCAGCCGAAGCGCTTCGCGAAGCGGCCGAGGTCGTGATCGGCGCCCTCGTTGCCGAAGGCGACGCGCAGCGTGTTGTCGTCGTCGTCGGGGCGCTCGGGCGTCGCGAGGATGTAGGTCAGCGGCTTGCCGACGTAGTTGAAGTAGGTGACCCCGAACTTCCGGACGTCCGGGAGGAACGCGCTCGCCGAGAATTTGCGGCGCATGCTCCAGGTCCCGCCCGCGGCCATGATCGGCGCGACGCCGGCCATGTGGGCGTTCGAATGGAAGAGCGGCATCGCGAGGTAGCCGACGTCCTTCGCGGAGAGGC
>CAZFKD010000438.1:3440-3993 GCA_964519695.1 uncultured Spirochaetaceae bacterium | reverse complement strand
CATGTCCATCTGAGCATCGCCCCGTCGCGCAGATGGACATGCCAATCGTCCGGACGGCTGATCTCGAGTCGGTCCAAGCGCGCTCCGCCGCCCGTTACGGGATCCGGCGCGCCGCATCATACCCGGACGACGCGCGGCTTCCAGCCGACCCCGTCCCCCGCATTGTCCGCGTCCCGCCCCTCGCGCGTCGCGCCTCGCCGAGCCGGTCGGCGGATCCGGAGCACGGCTTCAGGCCGAACGCTCGTCCGGCTTGTCGTCTGCCTCGTTCACGGCCCTCGGCCGGGCGCGCAGCCGATCGACGAACTCGTCGGCCGCACAGGGGCGCCCGAAGAGATAGCCCTGGAGCTCGTCGCAGCCGCGCAGCTCGAGAAAGCGCGCCTGCGCCTCGGTCTCGACCCCTTCTGCGACGACGTCGAGCTGCAGTCCGTGGGCCATCGCGATGATGGCCGAGGTGAGCGCCGCATCGCTCGCGTTGCCCGGCAGCTCGGAGATGAAGGTCCGGTCGATCTTGACGCGGTCGAACGACAACTCGGCCAGGTAGCTCAGGCTCGAG
>CAZFKD010000438.1:0-3430 GCA_964519695.1 uncultured Spirochaetaceae bacterium | reverse complement strand
CGATCGTGAAGCGGCGCAGATACGAGAGCGACGAATAGCCCGTCCCGAAATCGTCGAGGGCGAGCCCGACGCCCATCTCCTTCAGCTGGCGCAGGGTCTGCACAGTCAACACGTCGTCCTGCATGATCGTCGACTCGGTGAGCTCGAGCTCGACCTGCGTCGGCGAGACGCCCGTCGCCTGCAGCGCCTGCCGCACCATCTCGACCATCCCCGGCTCGCGGATCTGTTTGCCCGAGACATTGACACCGATCCGGATCACCGCCCCGAGTTCCTCGCGCCAGCGCCGCGCCTGCTCGCAGACGTTCCGGAACACCCATTGGCCGAGCCCGACGATCAGCCCCGTCTCCTCGGCGACCGGGATGAAATCATCCGGCGGGACGTAGCCCCATTCCGGCTCCCGCCAGCGGACGAGGGCCTCCGCCGCGACGACGAGCCCCGTCTCGGCGGAGAGGATCGGCTGGTAGTGGATCTCGAGCTGGCCGCGTTCCTGCGCGGTGCGCAGGCGCGTCTCGATCTCGAGCCGATGCGACTGGCTGCGATTCATCTCGGCGGAGTAGAACGAATAGCCGTTGCGCCCACGGCCCTTCGCGAAATACATCGCCGCATCCGCGTTGCGGATCAGGCTCTCGGCGTCCTCCCCGTCCTCCGGGAAGACGGCGATGCCGATCGAAGTGCTGACGAAGATCTCCTGCCCCGCGAGCGTCACCGGCTGTTCGAGCGTGGCGAGCAGGCGATCGGCGACGAGCGACGCGTCGATCGGCTGCGCGATCTCGCTGAGCAGAACGGTGAACTCGTCGCCACCGAGCCGCGAGATCGACGAAGGGGGATCGCACGCGACTTCGTTGGGACGTCCGAGATGGTCGCTGATGCGCACGACCTTCGAGAAGCGACAGGCGACCTCGGCGAGCAGCTTGTCGCCGACCTCGTGGCCGAGGGTGTCGTTGACCTTCTTGAATCCGTCGAGGTCGAGGAAGAGGAGCGCCATCCGGCGTTCGGAACGCGCAGCGAGCGAGACGGCGGAGCGCAGCAGCTGGTGAAAATGCTGGCGATTCGGCAGGCCGGTGAGGTCGTCGCGGTAGGCGAAGCGCCGGACCCGCTCCTCGGCCAGCCGCTTCTCGATCGCCTGGCCGACGATCCCGCCGAGATGTTCGAGCATGTCGCCCGTCGTCTCGGTGAGAGCGTGCCCGGGCAGGTCGAAGAATTCGAAGACGCCGTGCAGACGGTTCGAGATCATGATCGGGATCGTACAGACCATCTCGACGCCGAGGGGCTCCCACCAATGCAGCCCCCGCGGATCGAAGCTGACGACGTCGCGGGAGAATGCCCGCCGGACCTCTTCGGGGTCGTGGCCGGAGCCGCCCGGTCCGCTTCCCGGCTCCGCATCGGCCTCGAGACCCGGACCGCAGTAGACGAGACCCGACGCGACCAGCTGACTGCCCTCCTCGGTTTCCAGCGAGCGCAGGTAGTGGCCGACGGGGAACTCCATCGTGCGCGCGATCATGCCGAGCGATGCGTCGAGGCCATGCTCGATCGTCTCGGAATCGTGGACCATCGCCGAGACGTCGTGGACGAGGCGGAAGTGGCGCGTCTGCCTCCGGTTCTCCTCCTCGATCTCGATCCGGTCGGAGATGTCGCGCAGGACGAGCACACGGCTCTGGATCGCGCCCTGCGCGTCGTGCAGCACCGACAGCCGGAGGTCGTAGGTCCGCGGCTCGGCGGTCCGCGAGGACCTCTTCGGGGCATAGATCGTATGGCCCTCGATGGCTCCGCGACAGAGCTCGACCAGATCGGGATGGTGGGCGAGCACGCGGGCCAGCGGCTGCAGCGCAAGCTCCTGCCCGTCGATCTCGAGTATCTCCCGCGCCGACTGGTTGATCTCGAGCAGGCGATCGTCGAGGTCGACGACGAGCACACCGTCGCCCATCGCCTCGAGCACGCTGCGATGATGAACGCGATCCTGCGCGAGCAGCCCGAGACGCGGCAACCCGTAGTAGAGCACGACCGTGAGACCGAGATGCGCGAGCGGCGGTACCAGCAGGGGCATCGGATCGAACGCGCTCACGAGAGCGACGCAGGAGACGAGCCCGGTCGCGAGCGTCGCCATCCGAAGCGCCCGAAGGGCCGCATCGAAGCTCTGCCAGCTGCGACGCGGCACGCGGTGGAGGCCGTAGGCCGTGAGCGCCTGGACGCCCCCGACCCAGGCGGCCTGGAGGAGCGGACCGCCGAAGACCCCCACGAGCAGGGCAAGAGAAAGAATCCCGAGCTCGAGCGCGAGCGGGAGTCGGCGTGCGGGCTCGATGGCGAGCAGGCCGAGTCGCAGGACCGCGGCGCTGGCCGCCGAGGTCGCGAGCGCGACGAGCCGCGAACCTCCCTGCAGTGCGAACGGATCCGAGAGCGCCGCGAGGGCGAGCACGACGGCGGCTCCGGAAAAAAAGACGAGCGCGACGAACGCGCGACCGACGGCCGTCGTACGGACCCGCCACGCCGCCTGGCCGAGCGCGAACAGCAGCGCGGCCGAAAGCGGCAAAGCGAGATCCAGCCACACCCAATCCGTGTGCATCGACGAAACGCTCCCAGCCTCGCGCGCGGCGGCGAGGCTCCCGAACGGGCGTATCGACCGACGCTCCAGCTGCCGGAATCGGGACTAATGCCCGGATCCGCTTGGGGCTTTCGCCGCAGCGATGCAGGCCCGCAGTCGATCGCTCCGTACGACCGGCTGCGAGCGGCAAGGACGGGCGGGCGGGATCAGCGCGGGGCGGCGGGCGGCGCGGCGGGTGACTCGGCCCCGATCGCGAAGACCTGGGCGACGCCGCTGCCCCATTGATCGAAGACCGCGATCTCGACCTCGAAGCGCCCGCGCTGGTCCGGCGCCGGTCGCCATTCGACGACGCCGCTGGCCGGATCGACCGTCATCCCATCCGGGCCCTTGCGAAGCTCGAATCGGAGCTTCGCCCCAGGAGTCGGGCTCGAAGCGCGTACGGCATAACGGAACGATCCGCTCTCGAGCCCCGAGCCCGGCTCCGAGACGATCTCGGGGGGGCTGCTCGGCTCGAGCGCGATCGGTTCGGCATGGATCGGGCGCCCACGCCGCCCGTCCTCGGTCCGCGCGTCGGCCGGCCAGGCCCGCAGCTCGACGACGTCGCCGGGCCGATAGGGCGCGGTATCGAGCTCACCGTCGGTCCCGACGACCTCTCCGCCGACGCGCCATTCGAGTGCGGCCTCGTCGAATCCGCCCTCTTCGTCCGTGGTCTCGACCACTGCGTGCAGTCGTGAGCCGACGCGTCGCCCGTCCGGCGCATCGATCACGACGAGCGCGATCTGGCTCGGCTCCGCCGAGAGCCGGACGCGATGGACGTATTCCTCGCCCAGCTCGCCGTCGACGCTCGGCACCGCGACGAGCTCGAGCACCGTGCCCGGTTCGAGGCCCGCC
>CAZFKD010000437.1:0-3999 GCA_964519695.1 uncultured Spirochaetaceae bacterium | reverse complement strand
AAGGCCTTCATGGCGCGTCATGCGATCCCGACTGCCGGATATGCCGCGTTCGACGATCCGGCGGCGGCCCATGCCCATGTCGATGCCCTCGCGCGGCCCTGTGTCGTCAAGGCGGACGGCCTCGCGGCGGGCAAGGGGGTCGCGATGTGTCCGACGGCTGCGGAGGCCCATGGCGCGATCGACGAGATGATGTCGGCGAAGCGCTTCGGCGATGCCGGCGATCGCGTGGTGATCGAAGAATGGCTCGAGGGCGAGGAGGTCTCCTACTACGCGATCACGGATGGCACCCGCATCGTGACGCTCGCCGCCGCCCAGGACCACAAGCGCGCCCTCGACGGCGACCTCGGCGAGAACACGGGCGGCATGGGCGCCTACTCGCCGGCGCCCGTCGTGACGGAGGCCGTCGAGAAGAAGATCCTCGAGCGCATCGTGCATCCGGCGATCCGCGGGATGGCGAGCGAAGGAAATCCGTATCAGGGCGTCTTGTTCGTCGGGCTCATGATCGACGCGGCGGGCGATCCGTACGTGATCGAGTTCAACGTGCGCTTCGGAGATCCGGAGACCCAGCCGCTGATGCTGCGGATGAAGGGCGATCTGCTGCCGCTGCTCGCGGCGTCGGCCCGCGGCGAGCTCGCCGAGGCGAGCTCGGTCGAGTGGGGCGAGGCCGCCGTCTGTGTCGTGCTGGCGTCGGGGGGCTATCCGCGGGCATACGAGACGGGCAAGCGGATCTCGGGTCTCGAGGATCTCGGGGCCGACGCGCGCTCGGGCGATCTCGTCGTGTTCCACGCCGGGACACGGCGGACGGCGCAGGGCGACGGCTTCGAGACGGCGGGCGGGCGCGTCCTCGGCATCACCGCGCGCGGCGACTCGGTCGCCGAAGCCTGCGATCGTGCCTATCGCGCAGCGTCGAAGATCGCGTTCGAGGGCCGTCATTTCCGGCGCGACATCGCGGCGCGGGCGCTGCGGCGTTAGTCGAGGCGCCGGCGTCCGGGCGCGGCGCCGGCCTTTCACCGAAGTCGAGGAGACGATCGTCCGATGACCGCTGCCCGTCCGTTTCGAGCCGTTCGCTACGACCCCCGGCGCGTCGACCTCTCGGCGGTGATCGTCCCGCCCTACGACGTGATCGCGGCGGACGAGCGCGCGAGCTTCTTCGATCGCGATCCCCACAACGCGATCCGGTTCGAGCTGACCCGCGACGTCGCCGACGAAGCGGCCGCCGACTACGGCTGGATCCGCGGGAGCTTCGACGCCTGGCGCGCCGAGGGCATCCTGATCCAGGACCCCGAGCCCGCCTACTACGTGATGGGGCAGCGCTACGTCGCGCCGGACGGCGCGACGCTCGAACGGATCGGATTCTTCGCGGAGCTCGGTCTCGAGGAATACGACGCGCGGATCGTGCGGCCCCACGAGCGCACGCTCGCCGGCCCCAAGGCCGATCGCCTGAAGCTCCTGCGCGCGGCCGAGGCGAATCTCTCGAGCGTCTTCCTGCTCTACGAAGATCCGCAGGACGAGCTCGGCGCCCAGCTCGCGGAGGCGCTCGACCGGTCCGAGGTCGGACGGGCCCGCGACGCCGCCGGGGTCGAGTACCGCCTCGCCCGCCTGAAGGACCCGGCCGCGATCGCCCGCGTCGAGGGCTTCCTCGCCGCGCGTCCGAGCGTGATCGCCGATGGCCACCACCGCTACGAAACGGCCCTCGAATACCGTCGCGAGTGCCGTGCGCGCGAGGGCGACCGGCCGGACGCGCCGTGGCAGTCGACGATCGCCTACTTCGCGAACGCCTACGCGCGGGGGAGCCTGCTTCTGCCGATCCATCGGGTGGTCGCCCGGCTGCCGGCGCCGTCGCAAGACGAATGGCGCAAGCGACTGCCGCAGTGGCGGGTGACCCCGCTGCCGCGTCCCGATCTCGATCGGATCGATGCCTTTCTCGCGACGCATCTGGCGCCGCTTGCCGAGCATCCCGCGTTCGTCGCGGAGCCGGCCTCGGGCGAGCCCCTGCTGATCCAGCGCGCGGAGCCGCTCGGGGAGGCGTTGATGGTGCGGATCCTCGAGAGCGAGATTCTCGGCGGCGTCTTCGGGCTCGATGGCGCGGCGATCCGCGACGGTGCGGTGCTGTTCCCGAAGAGCGCGAGGCGGGCGGGGCAGGCGGTGCGGGAAGGGGAGGGGAGCGTGGCGCTCTACCTGAACCCGACCACGCCCGAAGCGGTCTTCCGCACGACGGCGAAGGGTGAAGTGATGCCCCAGAAGTCGACGTTCTTCTATCCGAAGGTGCCGACCGGCATGGTCTTCCGGGACCATCGACCCGGGCCGGCGCCGCGCTGATGGGCGCGAGACCGCCGCGCCGCCGCGGTCGGCCGACCGCGCTCGCCGACGTGGTCGGTCAGGTCCTCGGCGACCTCGGTCTCGACTCCGTCGCGAAGGCCCATCGCATCGGGCTCGTCTGGTCCAGCGTCGTCGGCGAGGCGATCGCGGCCCATTGTCGGCCCGTCGGCCTGCGCGGCGAGGTCCTCGAGCTCGTCGTCGACAGCCCGGTCTGGTCGCAGCAGCTCCAGATGCGCAAGCCCGAGATCCTCGCGGCGCTCGCCCGCGAGCTCGGCGATGCCGCGCCGCGCGAGCTTCGCTTTCAGGTCGGCTATGTTCGCCGTCGCTGAGAACGGCCGCATGGACGCCCGCCCGTGTGACCCGCCCCGAGGAGGCCCCCCCGATGCAGACGCAGACCGACCGGAGCAAGCAACCGAAGGCCCGGCGCGATGCACGGGAGGCGGTCGGCCGACGCTGCGACCTCTGCGGCAACGAGGTCTCGGCGGTCCGGCGGGTCGCCCTCGACCGGGAGTACGATCGGCTCCAGCTCGCCCACAAAGAGCTCTATGCCTGCGAGCCCTGCTTCGAGGCGAAGGAGCAGCGGCGCCTCGGCCTGCACCGGCGCTGACGCCTCCCCGCCTCCCCCCGACCGAACGGCCCCGTTGACCGGCGTCGCCGGTTTTCCTAATGTGCGCGCCTGCTTATACGGGGCCTCGCCTTTCGATCGCAGGCCCGGCTCCCGAGAGGAAACGAACGAGATGGTCAAGATCCGGATGATGCGCATGGGCTCGAACCACAATCCCTTCTATCGCGTGATCGCGATCGACGAGCGCAAGCCGCGCAATGGTCGCCCCCTCGAGTTCCTCGGGACCTACGATCCGAACGTGAACCCGCCGGCCCTGAAGCTCGATCTCGAGAGCATCGATGGCTGGATCGCCAAGGGCGCCCAGCTCTCGTCGACGGTCGGAAGCCTCGTGCGCAAGCTGCGACGCGCGGGGGCGCCGGCCAATGGCTGAGCGCGGACGCGATTCGGCAGAGCTGGTCGGCTACCTCGCCAAGGCGCTCGTCGCCGAGCCGAACGAGGTCGAGGTCATCGTCGAAGAGGAGGGCGAGCTGATCGAGCTCGAGACCGCCGACGACGATCGAGGCCGTGTGATCGGGCGCCAGGGCCGCGTCGCCAAGGCGCTCCGCGCGATCCTGAACGCCACCGCGGACGGCGCGGGCGCACGTCTCGACATCGTCGACTGACGGAGTCGACTGACGGAAAGTCGACGAACGGAAATTCGACGAACGGAAAGTCGACGAACGGAAAGTCGACTGACGCAGCCCCGGTCCCGGTCGAGCGCTCGGACGCCCGCTCTCGAGGCGGTGCCGTGGCTTCCGCACCGGCTGCGGAGTCGTGCATGGATTCGGTTTCTTCCCAGACCGACCCGAATCGGAACGCACCCCCGGATGTCGAGTCGCGGATCGTGCTCGGCGAGATCGTCGGTGCCCATGGCCTGCGCGGCGAGGTCCGGGTCCGGATCACCGGCGATTCCGGCGAGAACCTGCTGCAGGCCGAGGCGCTCTGGCTCGCGCGCCAGATCGACGATCCCTCGCCCCGGCGCGTCCAGGTTTCGAGCGGGGGATCCGGCCGGTCCGGTGAGATCCGATTGGGCTTCGAAGGGATCGCGGATCGGGACGCCGCCGAGGCGCTCAAGG
>CAZFKD010000436.1:0-4008 GCA_964519695.1 uncultured Spirochaetaceae bacterium | reverse complement strand
CCCCAATTCCCGTCGGTCTTCTACCCCGAACCCAGGTTCGACGTGCGCTTGCGCTCAAGCTTGCCGGTGAGTTGCCGATCGGTGAGCGGTGACCCCGATGCGCTTCGCACGGACCGGGCGCAGATGCATGCGGGAAGCGGGGGATCGGATGGGGCGAACACGACTGCGGGGGCTCGAAATCGCGGGAATCCAGCTCGGGATCGAGGTCCCGGATGCTTGTGAATGGGAGTGGCCCGAGACGTCGATCCGAGATTTCGCCTGCCCGCCGCGAGCACCGGAGGTCCATGTCGGCCTGCGCATCGCGGAGCTCGGGTCGAACGCGCTCCAGGGGGAGCGGTATCTCATCGGCGCGTCGAGCTTCGAGATCGCCCGGCGCGGCGAGGACTGGTTGATCGCACTCTCGCGCGGCGGGAAACGTCGACAGCTTGCGCTCTTCGATCGGGATTTCCGGATCGGCGAGATCGTCCAGAGCCCCGAATGGGCGCAGGAGCGGCGGTATCCGCTGGCTGGCGGCCTCGATGAATGGCTCGTCCTCCAGCGCACCGTCGCCCGCGGTGGACTCTGCGTGAATGGACGGGCGACGCTCCAGGGCGGCGGAGCCCTGATCGAGCTCGGCCGCGACGATTCCGGACCGACGCAGGGCTGGCGGGTCGCGTCGTCTGCTCTGCTCGGGCGACAGACCCTGGTGTTGCGCGAGGAGGGCAGCGGGCTGCGCGTCTTTCGCACGCCCTGGTCGTCGGGCATGGACGAGCAGCTCGGCAACGACGCGCGGGTCGTCGAGCTGCGCTGCTTCGATCCCGCCGAACAGCTCTTTCGCGAGCTGCTCGATCCACGCGAAGCCGCGGAAGAGCTCGTGAGTCATGCCGTACTCCCGCTGAACGACGAGCGATTCCTCGATCGCGTGCTGCGCAACGCGAGCCGGGCCAGCGAGCAGACGAGCTGTGTACGGGTCGGAATCGGCCGGGAGGCGGCGGCGCCCGGCGCGCCGGATCCGGCCCCGACACTCGGACCTGTCCTGATGCCGCTTCGCAGCCTTCGAGCTTGAGCGGCTTCATGAGCCCGACCCGAGATGGCCGCGCGGCGCCCTCGCGCCGATCTCGGATCAGACTTCTGGCTGGCCGTTCGCTTCCGGGGAAAACCCGATGAGTCCGTCGCGCTCGGTCCACCCACCCAGGGACAAAAGACCGCGATGGGGGGGCTTCACCTGTTGCGCGTGTCACGATCAGACAGGATGCTCAGCGAGCCCCCACGGGACCGGTCGGCGGAATCTGCGCGAAGAAACGATTTCGTCGGATCCAACCACCTTCTCCCGGTCGGGCATCGTCCAGGCAAGCGGGCCACTCGACCGAACGTACGCGCGGGGGTGCAGAACTTGATGAAGCAGCTGATCGAAGACATCGTCAAGTCGCTCGTCGACCGGCCGGACGAAGTGCAGATCAAGGAAGTCGTCGGCGACCATGCGCACGTCCTCGAGCTGCGCGTGTCGAAAGAGGATCTCGGCAAGGTGATCGGAAAGGGCGGGGCACACGCGTCCGCCATCCGCACACTGATGGCAGCGGCGAGCGGCAAGGAGCGCAAGCGCTACATCCTCGAGATCATCGAGTACTGAGGGATCCCCGCCCAATCCGGGTTCGCAGTGGCCGCGGCGCTCGTCTGGGCCCGGATCGACCCCGGTACCGGCACCTCTTCACGAAACGGCAGATTCATGTCGCCGAAGCGGCAGCTTCGACGGCAAGGCCGATCGCGATCGGCCCGCCTTCGAACAGGACGATCCGCCCGGCAATTTTCGCTTCGGACATCTCCCGAATGGTCCGATAGCTCCGCGGAGGCCGGGCTCCGCCCGGCTGCCAGGCGGGAGCGCGGGTCGGAATGCTTCACGACGGGGATGGATTGCAGTCGCGCGCCAAGAACGGGCGCGCTGAGCTCCCGACGAGCGCTCGCGCCGCATTCGAGCGCGGCCAGGCGCTGTTGCAGTCGGGCGAGGCGTCCGCAGCCATCGAGCTGCTGCGCGAGGCGCAGGCGGCTGCACCCGAGCATGCCCAGATCCGCTCGACGCTCGGACTGGCGCTGGCACTCGGTGCCCGCGATTTCGAGTCGGCTCGCACGCTCTGCGAGGCTGCCGCGAGGCAGGAGTTCTTCAACCCCGAGCTCTATCTGAATCTCGCCCGTGTCTACCTCTGCATAGGTCGACGACCCGAGGCGCTGCGCTACCTGCGGCGGGGCCAGATGATCGATCCCGGCCACGTGGCCATCCGGGAAGCGATTCGTGAGCTCGGGCTCCGGCGGGTTCCGATCGTTCCCTTCCTGCCGAGGCGCCATGTCGTCAATCGGATGCTGGGCGGGGTCCGCAGCCTGTTCGTCGATCGGATCCTCGGGTTCTGAACTCGAGGGGCCCGCGGGGACGCAGGAGGTCGACCGCTCCGGACGGTGCGGGGACCCGTAATTGCTTGACATGGCGGGAGCGACCTTCTAAAAGTCCTCGCTCCTCAGCCCTGCCTGGGCTCGCAGGCTCGGCAGCCTGCGCCCGAGGCAGACGAGACGAGCAGTCGCTCGTCGATTTCCATCACGGACCGGCGCGAATCGCGCGGAGCACGGAGACATCCAGTGGGTAGTGTGATCAAGAAGCGCCGCAAGAAGATGCGAAAGCACAAGCAGCGAAAGCTCCTGAAGCGACAACGGCACAAGAAGTAGATCGCCTCTTCGAACTCGTCCCCAGAGCTCGCTCGACGCTCGATGTGGAGTCGGATGGATCCGACTCCCTCGAGCGTTTTTTTTGCGGCTTCGCGCTGCCTCGTCCGGCGCAGGTGCTCCGGCAGCGATCGGCCGACCTGAACGCGCAGGGCGCTCGGCGGCGCCTGGAGCCCGAACTCGGCTCTTCTGCGCGCTCGAGCTCGCGGCGAAATTCCGGGCCCGCCGACAGGCAGTCCCGGCCGCGCGCCGTGTCCATGGCGGGGCGCGGACGCGTCTGGAACGCGGACTGCATCCACAAAAGGTCGAAAACGAGTCGCGTCGATCGCAAGTCGAGCCGACATCTGTCCGTTTTTTTTGGCGAATTCTCTTGACGGCATTTGCATCGTGTTGTTATCTGGGGCGCAACAAACGCTCTATCGCCGCGGATCGATACGAGAAGGATTGTTTGTTTCCTTCAAGTTGCCTGTGCGTGATCCCGATAGGGACCGCAACCAAGGAGCTGGCCGCACGAGATCACGAAAGTCCGAAGCCCGCCCGGCTGGTCCGGGAAGGAAGAGGGAGTTCGAATCTCGGCTCGCTGCGATCCCGAGGCCCAGGTGGGACGGAGGATCGGACCGAGGTGAAAGGACGGAGCCGGAGCAATCCGGGACCGGACGACGCGCGGGCACGACCGAGGCGTAAAGAGCGATTGATCAAAGGGGGAAACCCAGTCATGGCAGCGAAGAAGAAGGCCTCCAAGCGGAAGGCCACGAAGAAGAAGGCCACCAAGAAGGCGGCCACGAAGAAGAAGGCCACGAGGAAGAAGGCGACCCGCAAGAAGGCCGCCAAGAAGAAGTAGTCGCGATTCATCCGCAGCGTCGAAAGATCTGCGGATGATGGCCACTACGGATCAGCCCGTCTGGATCGAGGTCTTTCGGGATCGAGATCCGACTGGATCGAAAAGGGCTGATTTCTCGAGGTCAAGGGACCCCGGCTGGGATGACTAGCCGGGGTTTCCTTCGTCTGGGGCCTGAACTAGATTGCCTCCCCCCGGCAGGCCGGGCGCCTGGATTCTTCCGATCCGACGATCCCATTTCAGCGAGGACGCATGGCCCGAATCACGATCGAAGACTGCATGGAGAAGGTGCCGAACCGCTTCCACCTGGTTCGCATGGCCTCGATCCGCGCGAAGCAACTGAAGAAGGGCGCGCGCCCGCTGTTGACCTCGGAAGGCAACAAGGAAATCGTGATGAGCCTGCGCGAGATCGCCGCGGGGCTCGTCAAGCCGGGCGTCGCCGAGCTCCCGCCGCCGCGTCCGGCCGCGCCGGTCGTGGCCGC
>CAZFKD010000435.1:0-4023 GCA_964519695.1 uncultured Spirochaetaceae bacterium | reverse complement strand
ACCTCCTCGATCAGCCCGCGCCCAACGCCCGTCCCCTGCACCTCCGGCAGGACCGCAAGCGGCGCCAGGATCGAACAATCGATCGGCGCCCCAGCCCCAACGAGCTCGACCGCCGTAAACAACACATGCCCAACCAACCGCCCCGCCCGCTCCGCCACGAGCGAGAGCAGCGGCCGCGCCGTTGGATCCCGGAGAAGCTCCCCAACGAGCCCCGCCTCATCCTCCCGCCCAAACGCAAGCCGCTCGACGCGCAGCACCTCATCGATTTCCGAATCGAGCGCTTCCCGAATCACCATCAACTGATCTCCATCGAACCGGCCGTCGAAGTCGTTCGCGCCCCGGGAGCTAGAAATCCGCAGAATGCGAGTCTGCGGCCGACGAGGACGGTCATCCCTCGCCTCGCGTCAGGGCCAGGATCTCGTCCGTAGACATCCGAATCGAGCCCCGCCCACGAAGCCGCTCGACGATCGCCTTTCCGCGACGCCCTGCCCGGTCGCTCTTCGGGACCTTTCGCATCTGCACGTCCATCCCGACGATCTCGAACTCGACTTCCGTATCGGGCACCAGACCGAGCCTCTCACGAATCTCGACCGGAATGGTCACCCGACCCGTGGTACTGATCTTCAAGGGATTACCTCGGAAGGCAAGACGACTGAAGGCGTCAGTCGAGGCCACGGCCGCTGGCGCGGATGTCTCGGACTGGACCCGCGAGCCGACGCTTTCGAGATCGATTCGAAGATGGCAGGACCGACCTGAACGCCCGCCCGCAGCAAAACGCCCGCCCCCCCAAACCAAGCAGGCGATCACGCTCTCTCCTGATCGCGAAGCGCATCCGCCCGAGTGCCCCGGCCAGGCGGTTCGGGGTGAGATGTAATGGACGTGCGCGCAGCACGGCGATGGACGCGCCGGCGAGCCAGAACGCGCACGTCCGAGCCACGAACCCCGCGCCGCTCGCCCGAGGCGCCTGGCACGGCCTCCTGAGCCGACGCCCGCGCCCCGCTAGTCCTCGAGTCCCATCATTTTGGCGACGCCGAAGCGGACACCCGCCGTGAAGCCGCCGTCGACGGCGAGCGATTGACCGGAGACGAAGGAGGCCTCGTCGGAGGCGAGGAAGAGGGCTGCGTTCGCGATCTCGCGGGGCTTGCCGAAGCGGTTCATCTGATGCTGATAGGCGATCCGCTTGCCGACGTCTTGCATCGCACCAGTCCCGATGACCGAGCGGAACATCGGCGTATCGATGAAGCCTGGGCAGATCACGTTGACGCGGATCCCGCGGCCGCCGTAGTCGAGGGCCATGTTCTTCGTCAGCAAGACGACCCCGCCCTTCGAGGCGTTGTAGGAGCTGCCGCCCTCGCAGCCCTGCAGGCCTTCGATGCTCGCGACGTTGACGATGCTGCCGCTACGCCGGGCGATCATGCCCGGGAGCACCGCCTTGCAGGCGAGGAACGTCCCCTTGAGGTTGACGTCGACCGTGAGGTCCCAGGCCGCCTCGTCGATCATGTGGACCGCCCCGCCGCCGGCGACGCCCGCCGAGTTCATCAGGATGTCGATCGGCCCGAAGCTCGCCTCGACGTCGCGCACGCAGGCCTCGAGCGCCGCGAGATCCCGCACGTCGCCCTGATAGGTCTTCGTCCCGACGCCGAGCTCGCCGGCCGCCTTCCAGTCGGCGCCGGCTTCGGTGCCGAGATCGAAGCTCGCGACCTTCGCCCCTTCTTCGGCGAAGCGCAGCGCCGTCGCCGCGCCGAGGCCCGAGAGTCCACCGGTGATCAACGCCACCTTGCCTTCGAGTCGCTTCATCGCCCGTCTCCTTCTCGTCCAGCGTCGGCGAACCAGCGGATCCGCCGACAGGTTTGTTCGTGGTCGTCCGCGAGCGTGCTCCCGCGCAGCAGGGCGCGATCGACCCCGATCGCCTCGAGCCCGGCCAGCAGATCGCACGCCGCCCCTTCGCCGTCCGGACACGTCGCGCCGCCTCGAGCGTGCCGGCCAGCGGATCCGGCCGCCGGGTCCTCGGGCCAGTCGACTCCGACGGCAAAGGCCGCCTCGCAGACGAGATCGTCTGCCCGCGCCTCTGCCCGGCCCGCGGCATAACAATTGCGGCTCGCTTCCCAGACCTCGAATCCGCCGCCCGAGACGTCGACGAAGCCCATCCCCGCGCGCCCCGCCTCGAACGCATGACTGCCCGACCAGCCGACGAGCCAGAGCGGCGGGTGCGGCCGCTGCACCGGCTTCGGGACGACGTCGATCGGCGGCACCGAGAAACGCGGCGAGGTCCAGGAGAACGTGGCCGGCGCCCACATGTCGACAAACATCCGCAGCCCCTCGTCGAGCGGTCCCGCCGGATCCGCGGCGTCGCCGACCTCGGGCAGCAGGGCGATGTCGAGCCGCCCGCCGCAGGCGCCGTCGAGCGTCGCCGCCTGCTCCGCTTCGCGAACCGGAGGCTCGCCCGGCGGCCAGAGCCCCGGCACGCCCCAGCCGAGCCGGATGGCGCGCGTCTTCCCGGCGAGCCCTGCGAGCCAGACCGACGGCGCGCCGCCGCGAAATCCGCCGTCCTCGCCGATCGTGGGGAGACACCAGACGCGCTGCAGCCCGAGCGACTCGGCGAGCGCGACCTCGCGCACCAGCACTTCAAAGCGCGCGGGCGAGAGCGGACCCGGTTGATAGAAGAGCCCGCGCTCCACCCGCTAGTTGCCGCCCGAGACCGCACCGAGCGTCGGATTGCGCCGCAGGCGGATGTCCTCGAGGCGCGTCTGGCAGGCACGATCCCAGCTCGTCCCCTCGTCGGCGAGGAGATAGAAGCGGTCTTCGCGGATGCCGTGCACGACGCGCTCGGCCATCACCGACGGCTCGATGCCGCCGTCGGTGCTCGTCTTGATCGCCTGCTCGACGAGCGTCTGCTCGGGGGTCCCGGCGCCCTCGGGTCGCTTGAGATGAGCCGGGCGGTTGCGTTCGGAATGACCGATGCGCGTGCGGATCAGCTCGGGGCAGAGGGCCGAGACGCCGACCTTCGCCTGCTTGATGCGCAGCTCGTGGTAGAGCGTCTCGGTCAGCGAGAGGGCGGCGTGCTTGCTGACGCTGTAGGCGCCCGAGAGCGGCATGTTGATGAGGCCCGCCATCGAGCAGGTGTTCACGACATGACCGGGCTCGCCCTGCTCGAGCATGAACGGCACGAAGGCGCGGATGCCGTGGAGGATGCCGTAGACGTTGACGCCCATGACCCACTCCCAGTCGGTGCTGATCGCGTCCCACGACAGGCCGCCGGCGAAGACGCCCGCGTTGTTGCAGAGGACGTGGACCGCGCCGAAGCGCTCCTGCGCCGCGTCGCGCAGCTGCGAGAGGTCGTCGGCGCGCGAGACGTCGGTGCGCAGGAAGAGCGTTTCGGCGCCGAGCGCTTCGATCTCGGCAGCGGCGTGCTTCAGGCGCTCGTGCTCGACATCGGCCATCACGATCCGCATGCCCTCGCGCGCGAAGCGCTCGCAGAGCGCCTTGCCGATGCCGCTCGCCGCGCCGGTCACGACGGCCACCTTTCCCTGGAACTCGGTCAGCAAGCGATCCTCCTCTTCTCCCACGCGCGAGCGGGGCGTTGGATGGTAGAGTCGGGCGGGAGGATCCGATAGCCCATGGCGACTGCTCCGAAACGACCCTTCCAGGGTGTGCGCATCCTCGAGCTCGGGGGCCAGATCGCAGCGCCCTATGCGAGCAAGCTCTTCGTCGACGCAGGCGCGGAGGTCATCAAGGTCGAGGGGCCGGAAGGCGACCCGATGCGGCGCTGGACGGCATCCTTCCAGTCGCTCGCGCCCGGCGAGTCGAGCCCGCTCTTCCAGTACCTGAACGCGGGCAAGCGCTCGATCGCCCTCGATCCCGGCGATGCAGCAGATCGCGAGCGGATCTCGGCGCTCGCCGTACGGGCGAACATCGTGATCGAGGATTGGGGGCCGGGCGGCCTCGAAGCGGCGGGGCTCGAGCCCGAGGCCTGGCTCGAGGCGCATCCGGGGCTCGTGATCGTGCGCATCTCGCCGTGGGGAC
>CAZFKD010000434.1:0-4041 GCA_964519695.1 uncultured Spirochaetaceae bacterium | reverse complement strand
GCGATGCGAGGTCGGTTCCATGCGCGACACGGTATCACGCGCGCCGGGGCTCGCCCGGCCGCGGGGCGCCCGCTCGCGGCCGGGCGAGCCCGGGCTCGCGCATGGGCGCCGGACCGGATCCCGGCCCGACGCCCCCGCGATGGGCGACGCTCAGAAGCGCGCGCGCAATCCGAAACGGATGCTGCGGCCCGGCAGGAGGATGTCCTGCTTGTTGAAGGCGACGTGGTTGCGGCCGCGCACGTCGTTCAGGTTGCGACCGACCACGTTCGCCTCGAGCGCGAGCCCGTCGATCGGCTCGAAGCGATAGGCGAGCGAGGCGTCGACATGGGTGAAGCTCGCCGTCGACGAGTCGAACGGGCTCGTGCGATTCTGCGCCTCGTTGCGCAGGAATCCGACGCGGGCATCGAAGGATTCGCCGGCGAAGTAGAGGCCGCCGCCCCAGCGGATCGGCACGATGCGCGGAAGGTTGCCTTCATTGCCGTCCGTGAAGCGTGCGCGGACCACATCGAAACGGCCGTCGATCCCGATCGCGCCGAAGGGCAGGTAGAAGACGTCGTAGCTGCCCATGAGCTCGCCGCCGTAGAAGAGGGCATCGCGGTCGGTGTAGAAGAGCTCCTGCAGCGCCTCGGGATCGGCCGGATCGATCGGGTCGCCTTCCTCGTCGACCGTATCGCCCGTCAGGCTCCCGAAGATGAAGCCCTCGTACTGGGTGACGAAGAAGGCGCTTTCGAGCCGGCCGCGGCCGTTCTTCGCGGTGGCGCGCAGCTCGCCCGTATAGGAGGTCTCTTCGTCGAGGTCGGGATCGCCGACCTCGAAGGTCGCGGTCGCTTCGTGGGCACCGCGCGCGAAGAGCTCGACCTGCGTCGGGGCGCGCTGGCTGATCGAGCCGTTCAGGCCGATGCCGAGCCAGTCGAGCGGGTTGTAGAGCAGCGCGACCGAGCCCGAGACCGGAACGAAGTCGAGATCGCGGTCGACGTCGTTTGCGTCGCGGCCATCGACGTTCGTGTACTCCGCTCGGAAGCCGATCTCGCCGACGAGGTTCGACGTCAGTCTGCGCTCTTCGAAGAGGTAGGCGGCGAACATCGCGGTGTCGGTGGGGGCGAGGAACTCGGCGGCTTCGCCCTCGGCGCGGAAGTCGCGACTGCGGCCGTGGAGGCCGAAGGCGCCGGTGAAGCCGGCGAACGTCTCGTGGACGAGCTCGAAGCGGCCGTCGAACTCCTCGTTGCGATAGGTCTGGCCGACGTCTCCATCCGCGATCTCGTCGTGTTCGTAGTCGGAGTAGACGCCGCGCACGCGCAGCTCGCGGATGCCCGCGATGTCCGGGGCGAAGTCGCCCTCGAAGCGGTAGCGATCGATTTGCATGTCGATCTCGACGGGCTCGCCTTCTTCCGGGATGCCGTAGCGATCCTCGGCCCGGATGTAGGCGAAACCGAGTCGCCCGGCGTCGCCGACATAGGCGCCGCCGAGCGAGCCCGAATAGGACTCGTACTGCGAGCCCGGCTGCGTATGCGGGTTGCCGTCGTTCGGGATCGAGTAGTTGTTGGCTCGCCGCAGGGCGCCGTCGGCATGCCAGGCGAAGTCGCCGAAGCGGCCGTCGAGATTCGCGGCCATGTCGCGCTCGTCGGCGAGCAGACCGATGCCGCCGAAGACGTCGCCGGAGATCGCGTTCTTCGGCAGCTTCTCCGGAACGCGGCCGGTGATGACGTTGACGACGCCCGCGGAGGCGCCGCCGCCGTAGCGTACGGTCGCGGGCCCGCGGATGATCTCGGTCCGGCTCGCGGCGAGCGGGTTGATCGGGACGCCGTGGTCCGGGCTCTCCTGGGAGACGTCGTGGGTGCGCAGGCCGTCCTCGAGGACCTCGGTGCGGAAGGCGTCCTGGCCGCGGACGATCGGCCGGCTCGAGCCGCCCGAGAAGCCCGTCGTCGTCAGGCCGGGCACGCGCGAGAGCGTCTCGCCGAGGGTCGAGCCGAGGTTCTCGAGCATCTCGGCCTTCTCGATCCGGTCGACCGGGATGGCGAGCTCGTCGCGCGAATGTGCGAGGGGCGAGCCGGTGACGACGATCGTCTCGGTGTCGTCGTGCTCTTCGTGTTCGTGCTCGTGGGCGTGCTCGCGAGCCGGGGGCGACGCGCCGTCCGGGGACGCGTCGCCCTCAGCGGCCGCCGGCGTCGGGGCGGGCGCATCCGCTTCGGCTCGGGCCGCCTGCAGGGGCAGGAGGAGAAGGGCGAGCAGGGCGACCAGCGCGGGGAGCGCGGGCGCGAGCTGCAGGCGGGACGGAAAAGAGAGAAGGGTCGAGGCGGCTGCGCGCAGACGGCTGCGCGCCGGTCGGATGGAATTGGACATCGAAGCCCCCGGTCGCGCGCGGCGCTCCGGGCGGCGCGCGCGTCATGGGTGGAGGGAAGACCGGCCCGACCGTTCGCGAGGGCGCTCGGTGGGACGGCCCGTCGGGTCGTCGTCGTCGGATTGGATTCAGGCGCGCGGCGGGGCGCGGGCGGGATGGCGGGCGGCCAGCAGAAGCGCGGGGCGCTTCGCGGCGGAGGCTGGCGGGCTGGTGGATCTCGAGGTCGCGGCGACGCGCTGCGGTGTCGCCGGGGCGGGCGCGAGGGCGCGTTCCGCGACGTTGCGGCAGAGCGTACAGGGCTCCGCTTCGAGGGCGACGCTCGAGGAATGCGTCTCGTGCGCCTCGTCGGCGAGCAGGACGGGTGATGCGCCGAGGGCGAGGGAGGCCGGGGAGTCCGCTGCGTCCGGAGCGGCTCGCTCGGCGCTGCCGGCGGCGGCCTCGAGATGTCCGGCGTGGAAATGCGGGATCGTGGCGTAGACGAACAGCGCCAGACACAGCGCACTCACGGACCGCAGATGTTGCCGGAATCTCGACATGGGAGCGCGTCGATAGCACGCGTCCTTCGAAGCGAGCAAGTCGCCGGCAGGCGCGCGGCGGCGGTCGGGCCCTTTCAGTCGCCGCATTCGGGCAGCTGGATCTGCGGCTTTTCGGGGTCCGGGCGGTACAGGACGACGGTATGTCCGACGACCCCGCACAGCGCCGCGCCGCTCGCGTCGGCGAGCTGCTGGGCCGCGGCCTGCTTGTCGGCGGGCTGGCGCAGGCGGATCTTGATCAGCTCGTGGTCGTCGAGGGCGGCGTCGACGGCCTTCAGGACCGCCGGGCTGACCCCCCCTTCGCCGACGAACACGATCGGCTTCAGCGGATGCGCGAGCGCCCGCAGTCGCCGGCGCTGGGCGCCGTCGAGGACGGGCGCGGGCCGGGCCGGTCGGTCGGGTCGGGTCGCTTCGGGCGGCCGGGGCGTGCCGCTCTTTTCGGGCTCTTCGGGGGGCACGGTCATCTCCGGGGCTCGGGCTCGTGCCGGTGCAGTCGGGGCCGCTTCGCGGTCGGTTTGCCGGCGAGCGGCCAGCGTCGCAGGGCACGGCGCGCAGAAGCGGCGCACCGTAGCCCAGGCGCCGGGATCGGGCGCGCGCGCGTTCCTCGGGTCGGCGCCGGCCGACCCGCCCGGGAAAATCCGGGGCCAGCGACGGGCCGCGCTCAGGGCGCCGCCGAGGCCGGCCGATAGGCGCCCCGATGGCGCAGGACAAGCCGATACCGCTCGTGGGTCGCCTCGCGATCCAGCTCAAGATGTTGACGGCCGCCGAGGTCGCGCGGGCGATGGCCGAGAGCGAGTCGAGCGGCAATCCGCGCCTCGCCCAGGTCATGCTCTCGATGGGCCTGCTCGACCGCGACCAGATCGCGAAGCTCCAGCAGGTCCAGAAGGATCTCGTCGAGAAGCAGCGCAGCCGCATGGCCGGCGGCGAAGCGCCGGAGCGGCCCCCGGCGAAGCCGGCCGCGACCCGCCCCGCGGCGGCCGCCCGTCCCGCGAACGAGATCCACCGGGTCGCCGAGCAGGCCGCGAAGACGGCCGCGCCGATGCAGGCCCGCGACATCGACGATCTCTACAGCCCGCCGGCGGCCGCGCCCAGGGCTGCTCCGCCGCCCCGGCCCCGAGTGCCACATGCACGCGCCGCCCGGCCCCGCTCTCGGCACCGACGCCCGGGACG
>CAZFKD010000433.1:0-4059 GCA_964519695.1 uncultured Spirochaetaceae bacterium | reverse complement strand
GGGAAACGACGACGATGACTGGACTGCCGAGCGATTTCGAATTCGATCCCTTCGACCCGAGTTTCTACGACGACCCCTATCCCTGCTACAAGGTCATGCGCGATCACGCGCCGGCCTACAAGCACGCGACGCACGAAGGCCGGGTCTGGCCCCATTTCTGGATGATCTCGCGCGCGAAGGACGTCAACGACGCGCTCGCCGACTGGCGGACCTTCTCCTCGGCGCGCGGAACGCTGATCGACACGGACATCTCGTTGATTCCGCCCAACATGTTCAACATGGATCCCCCGCGCCACGACGAGCTGCGCGCGATCCTCGCCCGCGTCCTCACGCCCGTGCGCGTCGCGCGCCTCGAGGGACACATCCGCCAGAGCGCGCGCGCGATCCTCGAAGCGCTCGTCGAGCGCGGGGGCTGCGATGCTTCGCCCGACTATTCGCATCAGATCCCGACGCTGACGATGTGCGAGCTGCTCGATCTGCCGGTCTCGGATCGCGACCAGTTCCTCGCCTGGAACATGGCGACGCTCGCCGGCGGCGATTTCACGAGCCCCGCCGCCCTCGCAGCCTACGCGGAAATGGGCCGCTACTGGACCGACCTCGTCGCCGAGCGTCGGGTCCACCGCTCCGACGACCTGATCTCCCAGATCCTTCACAACCAGACCGAGGGCAAGGAGCTCTCCGACGAGGAGATCGGCGGTTTCTGCTCGCTGCTCCACGACGCGTCGCAGAATACGACGATGAACATGATCGCCAACGCGATCATTTCGCTCGGCCTGTATCCGGACGAGCGCCGCAAGCTCGTCCGCGAGCCCGTACGCTGGCCGCAGGCGCTCGAGGAGATCCTGCGCTTCGTCTCTCCGGTCCAGGGCCTCGCCCGCTCGACGACCCGCGACGTCCTGATCGGCGATACGACGATTCCGAAGGGCGATCAGGTGCTCCTTCTCTATGGCTCGGCCAACCACGACGAGACCGTCTTCCCGAATCCCGACGTCCTCGATCTCGACCGGCCGGTGAAGAGCCATTGGACCTTCGGCCACGGGATCCATTTCTGTCTCGGCAATGCGGTTGCGCGGCTCGAGACGCGGGTCGCGCTCGAGGTCCTGCTCGAGCTCGCGCCGGATTATTCGGTCGACGCGGGGGGCATCGTCCGCAATCAGCTCGTGCCGACGCGCGGCGTCGCCCATGCGCCGATCGAGTTCGGCAAGCTCCGCCGCAGCGCGGCCTCGACCATAGGAAGGGCATGAGATGAGCCAGCGACCCGGAATCGACGCGGAGTTCGCCTTCGACCCGAACGACGCGACGAAGGCGAAGGACTTCGCGCTCATGGCGCGGATCCGGCGCGAGAAGCCGGTCTGCCGGCCGGCGGAGAACATCGTACTCGTGACGCGCCATGCCGACGCGGTGGAGGTATTCCGCGACGCGAAGGGCTTCTCGAGCGTGGGCGACATGCGCGCGCCCGGCATCGTAGTCCCGACGGAGGAGAGCTTTCTCGGTGAGCTCGACGCGCCGCTGCATCCGAAGATCCGGCGCGTGCTGCATCGCACCTTCACGATCGCCAAGGCGGTCGAGTCCGCGGACTTCACGCGCCGGAGCGTGAAGCGCCGGCTCGAGGGCATCGCGGTCGCGGGCAAGGGCGATCTGATGGGCGATTTCGGCATCCCGCTGCCCGGCTCGGTCGCGGCGGATCTGCTCGGCTTTCCCGAGGCGCTGCACGATCCGCTGATGAACTGGTGCGATCAGCTGCTCCACAGCAGCTGGCCCGCGACCGGCCGCACGGAGCGGGGCGAGGGCATCGCCGGCGGCTTCCCCGAGCTCGCCCGCTGCATCGACGAGCAGATCGCGATCCGGGCGAGGTCGGCGGAGCACGACGATCTGCTCGCCTCGATGGTGCGCAGCCGCGGCGAAGACGGCTGGCAGATTGGAGACCACCATACGCGGACGCTCGTCGTCAACATGCTCGCGGGCTCGCTCTCGGCCAGCTACATGGTCGGGAACCTGCTCTACCGGCTGTTGACCGATGCGGGCTTCGAGGCGGCGCTGCGGCGCGACGACGCGAACATCGATCGCGCCGTCGAGGAGTCGCTTCGCTACGAGGCGCCCGTCGCGTTCATGTGGCGGACGGCGCGGGCGGATGCGCAGATCGGCGGCGTCCCCGTCGTGAAGGGCGAGCACGTCATGTGTCACATCACGGCTGCGAATCGGGACGAGGCCGCCTATCCCGACGGCGAATCGTTCCGGCTCGACCGCATCGATCCGCCCGAGCATCTCGCCTTCGGCTCCGGGCCCCATCTCTGCCTCGGCAACCATCTGACGCGCCTGATCGGGCGGACGGTGCTCGAAGAGGCGCTCGCGCTGAAGGCGAAGGCGCGGGTCGAGCTCGAGCCGGGCTTCGTCTGGCAATGCGTGAACCATCTGCAGGAGTACGGGCCCGAACATCTGCCGGTTCGCGTCACGCGCTGAGAGGAATCGTCATGACGAGTGCCGCGCCGAACCCCGTGAAGGGCCCCGCGAAGGCCATCGGGCCCGAGACTTTCTCGCTCGCCGGGCGTGTCGCCCTCGTGACCGGCGGCGCTTCGGGAATCGGCCGCGCGACCTGCCTCGCCCTCGCGGCGTCGGGGGCGGCGGTCGTCGTCGCGGACCTGAACGCCGACGGGGCCCGCAAGGTCGCCGGAGAGATCGAGGCGGGCGGGGGCAGGGCGCATGCGCAGCCCGTCGACCTCGCCGACGAGGCGTCGATCGCGGCGATGATCGAGACGACGGTCGGCGTCTTCGGCGGGATCGACATCCTGCATAACAATGCGGCCGATTCCGATCCCGCGCTGATGGCGGCGGATGGCCCGATCGTCGAGCTGACGGCCGAGGTCTGGGACCGCAACATGCGCGTCAACCTGCGCGCGCCGATGCTCGGCTGCAAATACGCGATCCCCCACATGATCCGCCGGGGCGGCGGCTCGATCATCAATACCTCGTCCGCATCGGGCCTGACCGGCGACGTCGTGCGCGCGGCCTACGCGGCTTCGAAGGCGGGGCTCGGCTCGCTGACCCAGAACGTCGCCGTGCAGTACGGCAAGCAGGGGATCCGCTGCAACGCGGTCGCCCCGGGAGTGATCGCGACGCCGGCGCTCGAGGCGAACGTCCCGAAAGCGGCCGTCGAGGTCTACGTCGAGAACACGTTGACGCCGCGGCTCGGGCGACCCGAGGACATCGCCGCGGTCGTCGTCTTCCTCGCTTCGGACGCCGCCGCTTTCGTGACCGGACAGATTCTCTCCGTCGACGGCGGCATCCTCTCGCACCATACGGCGATGGCGGGGATCCGGCGATTGTCGGGCTGAGCGACGCCGTCGGCGGTCATTCGCTCGCAGATGGTTGCGGCGCGTGCCGGGGAATTCTTCCAGACGGAATGCAGAGAAGGAGCGGCCCATGGCGAGCCTCGAGGATCGGATCCGAGCGATCGAAGACCGCGACGCCATCCGCGAGCTGACGGCACGCTATTGCCAGCTCGCCGTCGCCGGCCGCGCGGAGGAGATCGTCGCGCTGTTCACCCGCGACGGCATCATGGAATCGGGCGGGACCCGCGAGAGCGGCCATGCGCGCCTGCTCGAGCTGTATCGGAGCTCCTTCGGCGAGCTGCGCCCGATCCCGTTCATCCATAATCACGTCGTCGAGCTGGCCGGTGATCGCGCGACGGGTTTCTGCAGCATCGAGCTGCGGATGGTGGAAGAGGGCGTGGCCGTGACGGCGGCGGGCCATTACGACGATGTCTTCGAACGCGAGGACGGAATTTGGAAATTCGCCCATCGAAGGCTCGTCTTCTACCACCGCGTGCCGCTCGCGAAGGGCTGGGCCTGACGCGCCGCGCGCCAGGAGCCTGACCCAAGATGGCCGCGCGGCGCCTCCGCGCCGATCCATCGCCTCTCGCTGCGTTGCGCTCGGTCGCCGTAGCTCGGCTACGGCTCCCTCGCGCGCCTTGCGAGAGGCGCGTCTCGACGCGGAGGCATCCACGCCCATCTTGGGTCAGGCTCCTAGCCCTCGAACAAGCGAGTGCCGAGCGTATCGAAC
>CAZFKD010000432.1:0-4059 GCA_964519695.1 uncultured Spirochaetaceae bacterium | reverse complement strand
AAGATCACCTTCGATCGCATGGAAGCCCGGGGCAATTGTCCCTGGATGGTCTGGAGACAGCCGCCATGCAAGGCCCAGGAGTAGCGGGGCCCGCATGCTCGAGCTGATGCCATGGCTGCCGGAGGGTCGTGCGCTGCGTGTCCTGTGTGTCGGCGCGCACTGCGACGACATCGAGATCGGCTGCGGCGGCACGCTGCTGCGACTGCGTACGGCGTACCCCGAAATCGAGATCCGCTGGCACGTCCTGACCTCGCAGCCCGAACGGGCCGCCGAAACCCGCCGGAGCGCCGCACTGTTCGGGCTCGATCCGTCCGATCGCTCGGCGGTCCGGATCGACGCCTTCCGCGACGGATTCCTGCCCTGGGAGGGCGCGGCCCTGAAGGAGGCGATTCTCGAGGCCCGCAGCGGCTGGAGTCCCGACCTGATCTTCACCCATGCCCGCGAAGACCGGCATCAGGATCATCGGGTCGTTTCGGATCTGACCTGGAACGCCTACCGGGACCATCTGATCCTCGAGTACGAGATCGCGAAATGGGACGGCGACCTCGGGCAACCGGGCTTCTACGTCGAGCTCGATGCGACGACCGTCGACCGCAAGCTCGAGATCCTCGACAGCGTTTATGCGACGCAGCAGGCCAAGGCCGCCTTCTCGCTCGATGCCTATCGCGGACTGATGGCGCTGCGCGGCATCGAGGCGCGCTCGCCGAGCGGATTCGCCGAGGCCTTCTACGCGCGCAAGCTCGGGCTCGCGTTGCCCTGATTGCCGGACCGGGCGGATCGTTCCACCGCCGGATGGGCGCGCATCCAGGCGATCGTGCGTGCGATGCCCTCGTCGAGCGGGACCTGTGGCGCCCAGTCGAGCCGCGCGCGCGTCGCTGCGAGATCGGCGACCCGGATGCGCTCTCGGGGCGGGTCGGGCCGTGCGCCGAAGCCGATGGGCGGCCCGTCTCCGATCGCGTGGGCGATCCGAAGGGCCAGCTCGCGAATGGACGTCTCCCGGCCCGTCCCGAAATCGAGGGAGCCCGAGCGGATCGATCCGGCTTCGCCGAGGGCGACGAGCCCCCGGACGACGTCGTCGATGTAGATCCAATCGACCGGTCGCTCACCCGATCCGAGCGCCGGGCTCTCTGCGGCGAGCAGACGCCGGATCGTGTAGGGAACGATCCGGGCCTCGTTCGGATCCCCCGGCCCATAGACCATGAAGAGCCGGGCGTGGACGACGGCCTGGTCGTAGAGCGCGTGGAAGAGGGCGCCGTAGCTCGCGGCGGCGGCACAAGCGGCGGCATAGGGCGAGACGGGCACAGGATCCATCGCGTCGGGCTCTTCGAGCGAGCCCGCCAGCACGACGCGGCAATCCGGCAACGACCGGCAGGCGAGCAGCAGGTTCACCGTCCCGGCGAGCTTCGACTGGAACGTCGAGGCTACGGCGTCGGGCTCGCGTGAGCCGGTCACGTGGCCGGCGAGGTGGTAGACGAGGCGGGGCTGGATCCGCTGCGCGATCCGACCGAGTCGCCGGGCCTTCGCGACGTCGCACGCGATGCCCTTCGCGGCACCCAACGGCCGCCCCCCGCCCCGCGAGAGCGCGTGAACGTGCGCACCCCGGGCCTCGAGCGCGCCGCAAAGCGCGCGCCCGATGAAGCCGGTCGCGCCGGTCACGAGCACATCGACGCCTTCGAGCCCGCCCATCGCCACTCCCATGACGCGAACGTGTCGCGCTTCGGGCAAGGCTGCCCCACCCGCACTGCGCACGCCATGGCCCGACCTGCGCTCCCGACCGCCGCCCGCTTCGGCAGCTCGGCGGCAACTTCTGGAAAGTCTCGAAGTGCGTATGGATCGCAGCGGAAGAGGGCGGGTATCCTGACGCTCAGATTGAGCGCATCCTGGAGAGGACGAGTCCGTGGCAGAGGTCTTGCTGCGATCACAGCCGAACGGATCGTCCGAGTCGCACGGCCCGACGGCTGCAGGCGCCGCGTCGCTCGGCGTGCTGGGATTGTGCGCGGGCGAGTTCGTGCGGGTGCGGAGCGAGGCCGAGATTCTCGCGACCCTCGACGGCCGGGGCGAGATCGACGGCCTGCCCTTCATGCCCGAGATGCGTCGGTATTGCGGACGGACCCTCCGCGTCCATCGCCGCGCCGACAAGACCTGCGACACGATCACCGGCGGCCTAGGCGCCCGCCGTCTGCGCGACGCCGTCCATCTGGAGAACGCCCGCTGCAACGGCGCTGACCACGGCGGATGCGAGGCCGCCTGCCTGATCTTCTGGAAGGAGGCCTGGCTCGAGCGGACGGGGCCGCCGTCCCGAGGGCTGCTCCAGCCCCTCGTCCGCCCGCTCCTCCAGGGAGGGACGCGACTACCCGCTGCGAATCGGGAGCGCTGCACACGGACCGACGTGGATCGCGCGGCCCGGGGACCGGCCGGGGAGAAGGGCGAGCCGACCTGGCGTTGCCAGATCACCCAGCTGCTCGAAGCCACCACGCCGCTCTCGCCCCGCGACCCCTCGCAGTACCTGCGCGATTGGGCCGGTGGCAACGTCACGCTCGGTCTGCTGCTGCGCATCGGCGTGCTGCGCCTGCTCGCTCGGGCGGTCTGGGGACGGGGTTTCCGGCTGAAGGTGCGGATCTACGACGCGGTGGCCCGCGCGTTCGGTCAATCGCCGTGGCCCTTCCATCCCGGACGCGGTATCGGACCTGCGCCATCCGAGCGGCTGGACCTGAAGCCCGGCGACTGGGTCGAGGTCAAATCGCACGACGAGATCCTCGCGACGCTTCGCGGCCGCAATCATCGCGGTCTCTCCTTCGCGCCGGAGATGGTCCGGTACTGCGGCGGGACCTATCGCGTCCGTGCGAGGGTGGAAAAGATCCTCGACGAGAGAAGCGGTCGCATGCTCCACATGAAGAACGACTGCATCGTCCTCGAAGACGTCGTCTGCCAATCCGAGTGCAGTCGCGGTCGCCTCTTCTGTCCGCGCGCGATCTATCCCTATTGGCGCGAGATCTGGCTTCGGCGGATCGACGGTGGACCGTCGGAAGCGGCCGATTCGGCCGATTCGGCCGCTCCGGGCGGTCGGGCGGCGTTGCGGACCGAGAGCGCCTCGGCGATCACGGCGGCCGACCAGGCATAGCCTGCGCCGTTCATGTGGGGTGCGCCCGCGAGATCGCTCTGTCCGGGATAGGCGTAGAGCGAAAGCGGATCGGCGTGGGCGGCGAAGGCCTGGGAGACGTCGATGAACTGGAGCCCCTGCCGACGCGCCTCGTCCCGGATCGCGTCGCGGACATGGGACCCCGTCCAGCCGGGAATCCCGGCGAACGGGTCGAATTGCCAGACACCCGGCAGGTAGACCACGACGAGCGTCCCGCCCCATTGCGAGGTCAGCGCCCGGGCGCGTTCGAGGATCGCCTGGAAGAGTTCGAACCGCGCCGGCGCTGCCTCGACACCGGATCCCGGACGAAGCCGCCCGAGCACCCGCCGCAGGCGCGCGAGGTCGACGACGGTTCGCAGCCCCGCGAACGTCGATCGAGCGGGGACGATCGCGTGCTCGTCGGCGCGGAGGTCCTCGGCTCCCGCGAAGTCCTGCGCGACGAGCCCGAGCAGCCGCGCATCGACCTCTGCGCGGCGCGAGACCAGCCGCTGCGTGAAGCCCGGCTCGAGGTAGCGCATCAGGAGCGACGACTTCGCGCTGCGCCCGAGATCGAACCAGGAGAGATCGTTCTCGAAGTAGAGCCAGAGGGTCGTGCGGGGCGCGAGGCCTGGGCCGTACTCGGCGAGCGCGGCGAGCTCGAGCAGCGGGGAGTGGCCGGTGTAGCCGAGATTCACGGTGGCGGGCCAACGTCGCCGGAGCGCGGCGGCGATCGTCTCGTCGTCGGCGACGCATTCGCCGAGCGTGAACGAGTCGCCGACGAGGGCGAGCTCGATCGGCCGCCGGGTCCAGATCTCCGGCGGATTGCGCAGGCCGTGGGGATCGCTCTCGAAGACCGCATACGGACCGGCTTCCGCGCACAGCACGGTGGTCCGGGATCCGATGCCCGAGAGCGGCAGGAGCTCTTCGCCCCGGGATTCGAG
>CAZFKD010000431.1:0-4064 GCA_964519695.1 uncultured Spirochaetaceae bacterium | reverse complement strand
AACGGGCAAGCGCAGGAGCACGCCCGTGCCGCGCAAGGGGTGGGGATGCGACCGCCCCCCAACCGTGCCCGGCGTGGCCGGTCGAGTCCCGGGTGCCGGATCGGCTGGGCGTACGGGTCGGCGAACTTCGCCCAGATGCTTGTCCGCATCCGAAGAAGACAAGTGTTGCCTGGCCCCGAAAGTCGGCGGCACCTTTCGGTCGCGGAGGCTCGGAATCCGTGATCGGCTGGACGAAGGGCGCGCGGTTTGATCTGCCGGCCCGTCTCTGCCGGCCGATTGCCGACGGAGAGGCCTCCGCGAGAGTCTGACGTCCGGTGTTCCACGGGGAACATGGGAGAGATTCCCTCTTGAGCGCATCGGGGTCGGGGCTCGTTCGGGCCAGCACGATTCAAGCAAGATGCGAACGTTCCACGGGGAACGGAGAGCCGAATGCCTGAGCGAGCCCCGGACGCGATCGATCCGGCACCGATCCGGGAGCGAATCCAGCAAGGCCTCGAGCAAATCTTCGGCCCCGACTCGCCGGAAAGCGCACAGACGGACCCCCTGACCCAGCTCGTCCTCCTTCTGGCCCGATGGGCCCCCCGAATGAACCTGACCGGCCATCGCGACCCGCTCGAAATGACGTCCCGACTCGTGCTCGATGCGGCTGCTCTGGTCGCGGCCCTGCCTGAGCTCCAGGTCGTCTCGGATCTTGCCGACCTCGGCAGCGGCGCCGGATTCCCGGGCCTTCCGATCGCCCTTCTCCGACCCGGTCTCACGGTCTACCTGGTCGACTCCCGCCAGCGTCGCCATCATTTCCAGCGCGAGGCCCGGCGCATGCTCGGTCTCGCCCGAGTCGAGCCGCTTCTGGGCCGAGCCGACGAGATCGAAAGCCAACCCTGCGATGTCGTGATCGCCCAGGCGATGGCCCAGCCCGAAGCGGCTCTTGCGCTGATGGAGCAATGGGCAAGACCCGGCGGCCTGCTCGTGATCCCCGCTTCCGAACGGGCCGACCCGACCATCCTTGCGCGGGCGGGCACGCAGCGGGGCCAGGCCACGGAGTGCAGGCGCTACCGGGTGCCCTTCGCCCAGGTCGACCGCCAGCTCTGGATCCTCCGGACCGAGGCGCCCAGCGCCGCGCGACGGCGCTGAGCGCCGAATCCGGCGGTTCACCCTGCGCACCCGCGCCCGGCTGTGTTACCAACGCCGACATCACCCGGGACCGGGTTGAGAGCTCGACGATCCGCGTGCGGGGGGCCAGCGCGGATGGCGGTGTCGAACGGAGCCTCCTTCGGGATCTTGCATGGGTTCGGAACCCTTTGTCCTTGCCGTCGTGAATCAGAAGGGCGGGGTCGGCAAGACGACGACTGCGGTCAATCTCGCCGCTTGTCTGGCCGCCTCGGAGCGCCCGACGCTGCTCATCGATATGGATCCGCAGGCCAATGCGAGCAGCGCATACGGCATCGCGCAGGCCGAGCGCCAGATCTACGACGCGCTCGTCGATGGCGTACCACTGACCCATTGTGCCTATGAGACGGAGCTCGAGACCCTCCACGTCGTGCCCGCCGGTCGCGATCTCGTCGGTGCGGAGATCGAGCTCGTGTCGATGGAGGCGCGCGAGTTCCGTCTTGCCCAGGCGATCCAGGCCATGGGTGACGCCTACGAAATCATTCTGATCGACTGTCCGCCGTCGCTTGGACTTTTGACGCTCAATGCGCTGACTGCAGCGGATGCGGTCCTGATCCCGCTGCAGGGCGAATATTATGCGCTCGAAGGACTCGCCAATCTCGTTGCGACCGTGGACCTCGTTCAGGCCCAGCTCAATCCGAAGCTTCGTATCCAGGGGATCGTACTGACGATGGTGGATCCGCGCGCGAACCTCGCACGCCAGGTCGAGGCGGAAGCTCGCGGCCATTTCGGGGATCGCGTCTACCGGACCCGGATTCCACGCAATATCCGGCTCTCCGAAGCCCCGAGTCACGGACAGCCCATTCTGCTCTACGACATCCATTCCAAGGGCGCCGTCGCTTACACCAAGCTGGCCGAGGAGCTGCTCGCCCAGCTCGCCCTCGTCGGTCCGCCGCGCAAGCCGCCCGTGCTGCCGAACCCGAGCGCCGATCGGGCGCCGACAGGAGAAGTCCATGAGCCAACGTCGTAACGCCCTGGGTCGCGGGCTCGGTGCCCTGATCTCGAGTCCGGCCGCGCCGCCGCCGGCCGCGAGTCCGTCATCGTTTCCGACACAAGCGGGTGTCGCATCGTCGATCGCCTCGGCGGGTACGGCGTCGCCCGTCGCGCCGCCCGCAGGTGGCGTCTTCGAGATCGAAGTCGTCCGCATCGATCCGAACCCCGATCAGCCGCGCCGCGAATTCGAGCCCGAGGCGCTGCGGCAGCTCGCGGATTCGATCCGACAGCATGGTGTGTTGCAGCCCGTCGTCGTTCGTCAGGCCGGCAGTCGATACGAGCTCGTGATGGGTGAGCGGCGCTTTCGCGCGAGCCAGCTCGCCGGTCGGCGAAGCGTTCCGGCCGTGGTGCTCGACGTGGATCCGGCGGATCGGCTCGAGCTCGCGATCGTCGAGAACGTGCAGCGCCAGGACCTGAATCCGATCGAGCTCGCGCTCGCCTATCAAGCGCTCTCGCGAGCGGGTCATACGCAGGAGCAGATCGGCCGGAAGGTCTCGATGGACCGCTCGTCGATCGCGAACCACATCCGGCTGCTCGACCTCAGCCGCACGATCCAGACCGACGTCGAAGCCGGTCGACTCAGCATGGGCCACGCGAAGGCGCTGCTGCAGGTGGCCGACCTCGAGGCGCGCGAAGCCTTGCGATCCCGCATCGTCGGCCAATCGCTCTCCGTCCGCGCGGCAGAAGAAGCGGCGCGCGAGCTTGTTCGGGGTGTAAAAGACCCGATTAACCGTCTGAGACAGGACCCTTCCCTTTCGGATCCTCCCGGCGCAGCGGCTCGGCCCGCAGCTCCTCCCGCGCCCGTCGATCCGGATACGCGGGCATTTCTCGACCGGATCGAGCGCCGCCTCCAGACCCGAGTCGCCCTCCACCCTGCGGCGCGCGGCGGTGGCAAGCTCGAGATCAGCTACTTCAACCTCGAGGATCTCGAACGACTCGGGGACCTCCTGCTCGGACAGGCGTAGATGGTCGGCTGGTCGGTGGGCCAGCAGGGATGCGGGGAGCGCGGGCATGAACGGAATCGAGCCGGAAGTTCTGGACAGCGTCGAGGTCGAAGCCGTGCTTTCCGCCGGCGAGGAGCGCGATGGCGGAGCCACGCGGAGATCGCCCGACGCCGGGGCGCTGGTCCCGCACGGCGGGACCTTCGACGGCCAGGTCGCGATCGTCGGTCCGACCCGGATCGAGGGTCGTGTCCGCGGCAGCGTCCGCGGTCGCGGTGACCTGCGGGTCGGATCCGGCGCGCGCATCGAAGGTCGTATCGAATGCGACGCGCTCGAGAGCGACGGGGAGATCCAGGGTCCGGTTGCCGTGCGGGCGCGCGCGCGTTTCGGCCCCGGCGCCCGGCTCGACGGGGACCTCGAAGCGCCGATCGTCGCGTTCGACGAGGATGCGATCTGGAACGGGCGGGCCGTCGTCGGCGGGTCGAACGCGCAGACGCCCGTCGCTGCGGACCCGGGCGAGTAGCGCCGGCATCGCAACGCGCGCCGCCTGCGGCCGTCCGCATCTTTTGGACGCGCACGGGCCGTTGAATCGCAGACACGGCGATGCCAGAATGCGGCGCGCCGACGGCCGGTTCGCCCCTGGACGGCTCGAGCGGTGGACTCGCGCGATCTCGCAGCCATCGACCAGACAACAAAACGTTGCACCCCGAGCGGAGACGGGTGGAATGTGGGTCGATTCGTGGTACCCACCCGCTGGCCGCCAGGAGCGGCCGTGAGTCCCCGGATTCCGGCCCGGCGACGTTCGGAACGCATGCGGAGATCGAGCTGGCCGGACTGTGGCCGGGGACGTTCGAGATCGCTCGGCGATCCGGCCGCAAACGCGGATCGGATGGACGTCGACGACGTCTCCGCGCGTGAGTTCGCAAGCGCGCCGAGACGAGCTCGACCGACGATACGGCGGGT
>CAZFKD010000430.1:408-4082 GCA_964519695.1 uncultured Spirochaetaceae bacterium | reverse complement strand
GCCGTCCGCGCCGAAGCCGCCGGCCGAGCAGGCCGCCCCCGAGCCGCCCGCGCCGGCGCCGCCGAAACCGAAGGCGCCCGTGCAGGTCCTGCCCGAGAACGAGCGCAAGCCCGAGAAGAAGGTGAAGCAGGCGCCGGAGAAGAAGACGCAGGAAGTCGCGAAGGCCCAGACCGAGGCGGCGCCCGAAAAGAAGCAGCCCGAGAAGCCGCCGGCGAAGGCGCCGGCCAAGGAAGCCGACGAATCTCTCAGCTACGAGGACGCGATGAACTCCCTCGACGAGGAGCTCGGCGAGGACACGACCGACGACCTGCTCGCGCCGCCGCCGCCGCGGCCGGGCACGCGCACGACGCCGACCTCGGGCAACGCGCCGGAGTCGCAAGCGGGAGCGAGCGTGAACGCCGAAGATGCCGCGTGGGGACTCGCGATGCGGCGTCGGATCCAGAGCAAATGGGTCGCGCTTTCGCAGTATCAGGGGCGCGGACTCGTGACGGTGATGGCACTCGAGATCACACCAACCGGGGATCTGGTCGGAGAACCGGAAGTCGTTCGGACATCGGGGGATCCGTTTTTCGACGACCACGCGGTTCAGGGCGTACTCATGTCGAGGCCATTGCCTGTCCCTCCGAACCCGGGACGCAGGATTCTTATTTTCAAGTCGGAGGACTACTGAGCACCATGCGCAATCGGATGACGAACGGATTCCTGTCGGGTCTCATGGCGCTCTCGCTGGCCGCGCTCCTGGGCTACACGGGCGAGGCCAGCGCCCAGGGCCTCGAGGAAGAGCGCGGCCCGCTGCCGACGCTCGAGATCACGCCGGGCAACGTGAAGGCGTTCCGCGCGGCGGTGCTGCGCTTCGCCGAGGTCGGGCCGCCGGTCGGCGCCGAACGGGTCACGGCCCTGCGCGACGAGATCGATCGCGGGCTCGAGTTCTCGAGCGTCGTCCTGCCGCTCGGCCGCGCCGCCTATCTCGCGCCCGAGCAGAGCGCGCCCCTCGAGCAGACGAGCCTCGACTGCGAGACGTGGAAGCAGAGTGGTGCGGACGCCGTCGTGCAGGGCGAGCTCAAGCGCGACGAGACGCGGCTGCGCGCCGACCTGCGCGTCTGGGACGTGGCGCGCTGCAAGGAACAGAAGAAGGGCTTCGTCGTCGGCGATCGCGACGATCTCCCGAAGCTCGGCCGCCTGATCGCCGACCAGGTCGTCGAGGCGCTGACCGGCACGCGCGGCGTCTCTTCGACCGAGATCGCCTTCATCTCCGACCGCACCGGCACGCGCGAGCTCTACGTCATGTCCGCCGACGGCCGCGGCCAGCGACCGGCGACACGGGTCAACTCGCTCAAGATGTTTCCGGAATGGGTGCCCGACGGCAGCGCGATCCTCTACATCGCCTATTCGAAGTCGCAGCCCGGCCTGTTCCTGACCTCGCGCAGCCCGCTCGTGAAGCCCGGTCCGATCCTCCAGAGCATCTTCGCCGGTCGCCCGGTCTATCGCGGCCGCTTCGATCCGACGGGCGAGGAGCTGGCCGTCGTCTCGAGCGTCGAGGGCGCCGCGGAGCTCTTCGTCGTGAAGCGCCAGGGCAGCCAGCCCCGCCGGCTGACGAGCCATCCGGCGATCGACATCTCCCCGTCCTGGTCCCCCGACGGCCGCCAGATCGTCTTCGTCTCCGACCGCAGCGGGAGCCCCCAGCTCTACATCATGAACCGGGACGGCTCGAACATGCAGCGGCTCACGTTCACCGGCTCCTACAACGCCGCGCCGACCTGGTCCCCCGACGGCCGCTGGATCGCCTATGAGACCCGGGTCCGAGGCCAGTTCGACATCTGGCTGATCGACCCGTCGGGGCAGATCAACTTCCCCGTGATCCAGCACCCGAAGAGCGACGAGGCCCCCACCTGGTCCCCGGACGGCCGCAAGCTCGCCTTCAGCTCGAGCCGCCGGGGTCGCTACGACATCTACGTCGCCGATTGGAACGGGGAGAACGTCCTGCGTGTCACGGAATCGGCGGGCAGCAACATTCAACCCGCCTGGGGTCCGCACCCCCGCTAGTCCCTGCTAGACTGCGCGGCCCCCAAAGGCCAGGTCGAGTTCGCGCTCGTACCGGAGGTCATGCCGATGTCCGAGGGAAGGTCCGAGGAATCGTCCGAGGAATCGTCTGAGCAGAGCTGGGCGATCGAAGCCTGCGCGCGCCCGTCGGCGATCGCGCCGGCGATTCGATCGCGCCGCACTGGATCCGCCGACGCGAGGCCGTTCGCGGGCCGGTCCGGTCGCCTCGCGGCCGTGATCGCGGGGCTCGCGCTGATCGCGCCGGCGGTCGGGTGTGTGACCCAGGGCGATTTCCTGCGGCTCGAGGAAGACGTCGCTTCGCTGAAGCGCAGCGGCCGCGCCGGGGCCGATCCGTTCCCGCGCATCGCGCAGATCTCCTCCGACATCGACGTGCTGCGCCAGGAGGTGCGCGACCTGCAGGGCGAGCTCGAGCTCGCGCGCAAGGAGGCGGCCGACGCCCTCGCGGAGGTCCGCAAGACCCGGACGGCGGTGGCCCAGAGCTCGCTCGGTGGCGCGGGCGCGGCGGGCGGTGCGGCGGCGGCGGGGTACACCTCGGGTACAGCGTCGGACGCGGGGAGCGCGGGTGCGGATCCCGGTGCGGGGACCAGCTCCGGGGTCCCCGGCGCGGGCGCGGCCGGCGGCTCGCCGGACCAGGAGCTCGCGACCTATCAGCGGGCGCTCAATACCTGGCGGACCGACGACTTCAAGGCCTGCATCGATCAGTTCACGGGCTTCCTGCAGGTCTATCCGTCGTCGAGCTATGCGGACGACGCGGCCTACTGGCTCGCGGACTGCACCTACAGCGACAAGGAATACAAGCGCGCGGTCGTGCGCTTCAACGCCGTCGTCAACGTGTATCCCGACAGCCCGAAGGCGCCCGACGCGCTCTACCGCCAGGGCGAGAGCCTTCTCAAGCTCGGGCCGAAGTTCCACGAAGCGGCGCGCACGGTCTTCAAGCGGGTGCAGAAGGAGTATCCGGACTCGCCGCGCGCGGCCGAGGCGAAGCGCCAGCTCGACACGCTCGGCGCCGGCGGCGCCGATTCCTAGCGGCCGGAAGATTCAAGCGACGGGCGGCCCGGTCCGCCCGCAATGCGGAGCAAGACGTTGAAGAAGCGTGACATGTTGAAGTTCAAGAAGATCCTCGAAGCCCAGCGCGACGAGCTGCTCGGCAACGCCCAGAAGACGATCACGGGCGAGATCCATCTCGACCCCGACGATTTCCCGGACGAGATCGACGCGGCCTCCTCTGAGATGAACCTCGCCTTCCAGGGGCGGCTGCGCGAGCGCGAGCGCGGCCTCATCAACAAGATCCAGCAGGCGCTGCGGAAGATCGAAGAGGGCGTCTACGGCGAGTGCGAGGCCTGTGGCGAGGAGATCTCGCTGAAGCGGATCGAGGCGCGGCCGGTCGCCGAGCTCTGCATCGACTGCAAGGCCGAGCAGGAAGCGCTCGAGCGCCGCAACGCCTGATCCGCCGGCCGCGCGCGGGGCCGAAGGGTCGCCAGTGTCCCTGACCGAATCGCCCATCGTGCTCGGCATCGAGAGTTCCTGCGACGAGATGGCCGCCGCCGTCGTGCGCGGCGGCTTCGAGATCCTGTCCAGCGCCGTGCACGGGCAGTTCGAGGTGCATGCGCCCT
>CAZFKD010000430.1:0-398 GCA_964519695.1 uncultured Spirochaetaceae bacterium | reverse complement strand
GGCGGTCGTCGAGGAGGCGCTCGCCCGAGCCGGCGTCGGGCCTTCCGACCTCGACGGGGTCGCGGTGACGGCGGGGCCGGGCCTGATCGGCTCGCTGCTCGTCGGCCTCTCCTTCGCCAAGGCCTTCGCCTACGCCCAGGGGCTGCCCTTCGTCGGGGTCCACCATCTCGTCGGCCATCTGATCGCTGCCGAACTCGCGACCCATGCGCCCGCGAGCGGTCCACCGCCTACGGGGTCTGGGGCGAACGCTTCCACGACCTCAAGCCGCTCGTCCAGCCGGCCATGTCGGACTCGGCCACGTTCGACAACGCCCTCCAACTCAGCCCCACACACGCACGCCAACTCCTCCTCTCACAAGCCACACACCACCTCCACACCCTCGGCTACCCACCCACCCT
>CAZFKD010000429.1:0-4083 GCA_964519695.1 uncultured Spirochaetaceae bacterium | reverse complement strand
CCCAGGCTTCGTGGTCGAAGGCATCGATCGCCGCGAGGCTCGTCTCCTCGGCGATGCGGCGGACCTTGCGGCGGGTCCAGAGTCCGAGCATCCGGTCGAGCGGATCGCGGAACCGCGCCTCTCCGCCGTTGCCGCCCGGATCGAGGAAGAGCCCGGCCAGGGAGAGAAAGAGGCTCCGGCGAAGCGCCGCCGGCTGACGGGAGAGATGCGGGGCCGTCAGCGCATCGAAGGCCGCGAGGATCTCGGCGGTCGGAAGTCGATCCGCGTGGGGCGGTTCGCTGGCTGGACCTTCCTCCGGCTCGAGCAGGCGGCCGAGCTCGTCGCGGACCTGATGGGCGAGGCGACGCAGGCGCTCCGCGTCCCGAGAGGGCAGCGGCGGACCGGCATGGAGGGCTAGGCCGAAGGGCATGTCGCGATCGGGCGCATCCGGCGCAGCGAAGCCCAGCGCCGCGAGGACGTGGCGGGCGCAGGCGGCGATCTCGGCTCGACCGCGGCGCTCGGCGAGGGTCACGAGCGCGCTCAGTGATGCTGCCGTGGTCGGGTTCGTCGCGAGGAGATCGCGGTGGAGGGCGAGGGCTTCCCTCCAGCGATCGGGCGCATGCAGCAGCAGCGCGCCGAGGGCGCTGCGCGCGACGGCGAGCCCGGGCAGCAGGTCGAGGGCGCGTCGATAGGCGACGATCGCCTCCTCGAACGCTTCGAGCGGACCGGAGAGGAGCCGTCCGCGCTCGAGATGCACGTGAGCCAGGCTCGGACTCGTCGCGTCCGGATGCGCCTCGAGGAAGCGGGCCAGGATCCCGTCGGCCTCGAGCCAGTCGCCGGCCATGCGCGCGAGCCGCGAAGCGCAGAGCGCGGCCTCGCTGCAGCGCGGATCCCAGCGCGCTGCTTCCGCATAACGCGCGCCGGCTTCGCCCCGATCGCCTGCGACCTCCGCCAGGCGCGCGAGGCGCAGGGCGATGCGCGCCGAGTGGGCGCCGGGCGTGACGTGCTCGAGAGCGCGCAGGCAGAGCGCGCGCACCCTCTCTTCCTCGCACTGCTCGGCCGCGAGGTCGCAGGCGAGGACCCAGGCCTCGCCGAGCTCGGGGTCGTCGCGAGTCGCCCGGTCGAGGTGGTCGCGCGCGCGTTCGACATCGCCCGCCGCGAGGCGATGTTCGGCGGCCCGCAGGGCCGCCCGGGCGCGCAGGCCGGGGTCGCGGGAGACCGTCGCCCAGTTCTCGAGGGCTGCGAGCGCTTCGCCCGGGCGCGCTGCGCGTTCCTCGAGTCGGACGAGGCTCTCATGGGCGGGATCGAACTCCGGCTCGAGGGCCAGCGCCTCGCGCAGGCAGACGGTGGCGCGCTCCGCCTCCCCCTCGGCGTCGAGCACGCTGGCCAGCATCCAGAGCGGGCGGACGCGCTCGGCAGCGGCCGCAGCGAGGCCGAGCCGGCGCTCGAGGAAGGGCTTCGCCGCGGACGGGTCGCCGGCGCTGAAATGGGCTTCGGCGAGGCCAGTGAGGGCCTCAGGAAGATCCGGGGCGATCCGGATCGCCGCAGCGTGCAAGCGGATCGAAGCGCTCGTCTGTCCGAGCCTCCGCGCGGCGCGAGCGCCGAGGAGCGCGAGCTCGAGGCGCTCTTCCGTGTCCGTCTCGCGAATTTCGGAGATCTCGAGCGCGAGCTCCGCATGGCGGACCGCCTCGGCGGGATCGCTCTGCTCGCTGGCGATGCGGGTGAGCGCCTGGTGTGCGGCGAAGGACGTCGCGTCGGCCCGCACGGCACGCAGCAGCAGTGCCCGGGCGCGCTCGGGATCGAGCGGGGCGGCGATCGTGGCGGCCAGGACGCAGGCGCGGGCCGCATCGATCGGGAGCGCGTGGTCGGCCGCTCGCTCGAACGACCGGATCGCGGGTTCTTGCTGGCCGTCGGCTTGCTGGAACCGGCCGAGCAGTGCGAGCGCGCCCGCATGCTCGGGACCGATGGCGACGGCCCGTTCCGCCCGGAAAAGCGCCTGCCCGGACTCTCCGGCTTCGGCGAGACGGGTGGCGAGCAGGACGTGATCCTCGACGCCGGCCGTCGTGTCCTCACGATCGCACCAGCGCGCCCAGGTCTCTCGAAAACGGCGCGCGTCGCCGGCCCGCTCGTAGAGCAGCGCGAGGGCACGTTCGTCCGCCGGCGCGAGCGGCTCTGCGTCCGCTGCCGCTCGATAGGCGGCGATCGCGAGTTCCGCCTCGCCATCGACCGGTGCGTGCAGGGCCGCCAGGCGGAGCTGGATCGTGTGCAGGCGCATCCGATCCTGCGAACCGTCGCCGAGCAGCGCGAGCTCGCGGCGGTAGAGTGCGATCGCCTCGCCACGCTCGCCCCGGAGCGTCTCGAGCTCGATCAGCGAAGCGATCGACTCGCGATCGCGCGGGTCGAGGTCGAGGGCGGTGCGATAAGCGGCGCGGGCGGCATCGGGCGAGTGGAGCCGTCGCCAGGCGAGATCGCCGAGGCGCCGGGCGAGTGTCGCGCGCTCGCTTCGCGGAACACGTTCTTCGAGGGTCAGCTCGTCGCGCAGCGCCTGCGCGAGCGCGTCGTCGTCGCCGAGCCGGTCCGCGCAGCGGCGCCGACCGCGGACGGCCTCCAGCAGCAGATCCGGATCCCGTTCGGCCTCGCGATAGGCGAGTGCGGCCCCCCGCCTGTCGAGTTGATGCTCTTCCCGGAGACCGGCCAGCTCGAGCCATGCCCGGGGCGACCCCGCGCCGCTCGCGAGCGCGTCGGTCAGCCGGCTCGCGAGCTCGCTCTTGCGTCCGGTGCGTCGAAGCAGATCGAGCAGCCGCTCCCGGACCCGATCCGGGACGCCGCCTGCGGCGAGGCGCGGATGGTCGCAGAGCGCCCGCATCCGCTCGAGGGCGCCTTCGGGATCGCCCAGCACGCGGTCGAAGATGCGGGCGATCTCCTCGCGCAGGAAGCGTTGATAGTCGAGCGGCGTGGCGTCGCGGAGCGCGGGATGGGCGTCGATCCGGTCGAGCTCCCGGCAGGCGACGGCGGCCCACTCCGCTTCGCGGCCGCAAGCACGCAGCGCCGCGGCGAGTGCGCCGAGGTGGTGGAGCTCTTCGTGGGGCGTGTCGATCGTCGCGTCGACGTTCGCCCGGAGGTGGACGAGCGCCTGCTCCGGTTTCGCGAGCGCGACGCAGTAGATCTCGGCGAGGACGCGGCGCGCCTCGATGCCCGGGCGTCCGGGCAGCCGTGCCACGCGCTCCTCGAGCAGGGCGGCCCGCTCGAGCGGCCGCCCGAGGCCGGCGAGCAGCGCGTCGAGTCGCAGCAGGATCGGTTCGCGATCGCTCGCGAGCGCGAGTGCCGCTTGATAGGCGAGGACCGCTCGGCCGGGAGCGGCGAGGGGGCCTTCGAGCAGCTCGGCCCGTTCGAGCTCGACGCGCAGGCACTCGCTCGGCTCGGCGTGCAGCAGGCGCTCTTCGTCGAGCGCACGCAGGGCCGCTTCGAAGCGTCCGGCCGCGCGATGCAGCGCAGCCTGCCGGGCCCAGAGGCGCGGGTCGTGCGGCCGCTCGGCGCGCAGACGCAGGAGCCACGGGAGCGCCGCGTCGGGCTGCAGCCGCTCGCCGGCGAGCGCGAGGCCCTCCTCGAGCAGCTTCGCCCGGCCGTCGGCGGAGGCGCTCTCGGCGAGGCTCGCGAGACCTTCGAGGGCGGCGGGCCAGCGCCCGAGCGCGACGAGTCGATCGCAGAGCGCCCGCCGCGCGCTCGTTCGCGAAGGCTCGAGGGCGAGCGCTTCGCGCAGATCGTCGACGGCGCCCTCGTGCGCCGAAGTCTCCGCGCCGGCGAGCCGGGCGCGCCGCTCGAGACAATCCGCGCGGACGTCGGCGGGCAGCGGGAGCGCGAGCGCGCGATCGAGCAGGCCCCGTGCGCGCACCGGTTCGTCGATCCGGGTGGCCAGCTCGGTCGTGAGCTCGAGGGCTTCCCGGTGATGCGGAATGCGCTCGAGTACGTGCTCGAGATGGGGCAGGGCGAGATCCGCTTCGTTCGCCTCGCCGGCGTAGAGACGGGCGACGCGCAGGTGCAGCGCGAGCTCGCTCTCGGCGGGCACGAACGCGAGGCGGCGCTCGAGCAGCTCGATCAGCGGCT
>CAZFKD010000428.1:0-4132 GCA_964519695.1 uncultured Spirochaetaceae bacterium | reverse complement strand
CGAGCTTCGCGTCGATCGCGTCGTGGTCGGCGGCACGGCCGGCGGCGGTCGCATAACGCGCGTCCTTCACCCATTCCGGATCGCCGATCGCGAGCTTGAGCTTCGCCCAGTCCGCGTCGTCGCGGACGGTGATCGCGACCCACTGGTCAGGGCCGGCGCAGGGGTAGCAGCCCCAGGGCGCGCCGCGCTCGCTGCGGTTGCCGAGGGGCTTCACCGTGCCCGGCGCGACGCCCTCCTTCAGCAGCAGATCGCCGATCATGTTCGCGACCGCTTCGGCCTGGGCGACGGAAGCATGGCCACCCCGGCCGGTCCGCATCCGGCGGAAGATCGCGGCGAGGGCGCTGATTCCGAGCAGGCGGCCGGCGAGATGATCCGGGAAGATCGAGGTCGAGCCGGCGGGCTCTTCGCCGTCGCGGTAGTCCCAGAGATGGACGAGGCCGCCGATCGGCTGGGTGCTCGGGCCGTAGCCGATCCAATCGGCCCAGGCGCCGTGGTCGCCGAGCAGCTGGCTGCTCGCGAGCACGATGCGCGGGTTCGTCTGCGAGAGCGCTGCGTAGCCGACGCCGAGGGAATCCATCGTTCCGGTCGATCCGTTTTCCGTCACGATGTCGGCATGCCGGGCGAGCGCGTGGAGCAGCCGGCGCCCTTCCTCGAGCTTGAGGTTGACGCCGAAGCCGCGCTTGGTCCGCGAAGACGACGCGAAGGAGCCGCTGATCTGCGTGCCCATCACGACGCGGATGAAGTCGGGATAGACCTTGCTCTCGACCTTGATGACGTCGGCCCCGTAGTCGGCGAAGAGTCGCGCCGCCTCGACGCCGACGCCGCCGATCCCGAAGTCGAGCACGCGCAGGTTCTCGAAGGGCAGTGAGGGCGCGGGGCGTGGATGCACCGGCTTCGAGCGGTGGTCCGGCCAGAGGCCGGCCTCGATCTTCGCGGAATGCTCGCCCTTCGCGGGCGCGCGGTGGCGATAGCCCTGGCGTTCGCGGTCGATCTCGAAGAAGCCCGACGCGATCGGGCCGCGCTCGCCCTGCGCGTACTCGCCGTCGACGAAGGTCCCGCGCGATCGGAAATGCACGTTCTCGAGCACCTCGCCGGGAGCGAGGACGGGCGTGCAGACGATGCCGCGCCGCTGCGCCTCGAAGGCGACCTCTTCGTGGGTCATCGTCGCGAACAGATCGCCGACCATCACGTTCAGCGCGTCGGCGATCTCCATGCGACCGAGGAACGAATCGTATTTCGGGTCCTGGAGATAGTCGGGCTCGCCGAGCCAGGCGCGCATCGCGCGCCATTGGCGCGGCGCCATGATGACGAGCCGGACGAAGCCGCCCTTGCAGGGAAAGATCTTGTAGATCGGCCCCGAGCCCATGCGCGATTGCAGACCTTCCTGCAGCTTCGCGTCGGTCATCGAGTTGTTCGAGAAGGACCAGTCGGTCTGCTGGGCCACCGCCTCGAGCACGGAGAGATCGAGCGTCTGCCCGTAGCCCGTCCGCTCGCGCTGATAGAGCGCCGCCATCGCCGCGAAGGCGCCCATGATGCCCGCGATGTCGTAGACCATCGCGCCGGGCGAAAAGAGCGGCTCGCGATCGGCGACGCCCGCCTTGAACTGCATGCCCGAGATCGCGCAGAGCGTCGAATCCGTCGCGACCCAGTCGCGGTACGGCCCCGTCTGCCCGAAATCCGAGATCGAGAGCACTACGAGATGCGGGAAGCGCTCGGCGAGATCGGCCGGCGCGAGGCCGAGGGAAGCCATCCGCCCGGGCGCCTCGGATTCGATCAGGACGTCGGCGCGGGCGAGCAGATCGAGGAGCCCTGCCCGGCCGGCCTCGCTCTCGAGATCGAGGACATGGCCGAGCTTGTTCGAATTGCGATAGGCGAAGTAGAGGCTCTCGCCGGAGGGCGCGAAGGGCGGAAGGCTCCGCGAACGCGCGCCCTGCGGCGGCTCGGCGCGGATCACGTCGGCGCCGAAGTCGGCGAGGATGCGGCCGGCGAGCTCGCCCTTCTCGTCGGCGAGGTCGACCACGCGGTAGCCGGTCAGCGGGCGGATCTGGGACATGGACCTTGACTCCTCAGTCTTCGAGCGGAGGCAGCGCCGCGTTCTCCTGCTCGCGCAGGACGGGCTTCAGGAGGAACTCCTCCCGCGAGAGCCGCCGGTGGAAATAGCGAATGAAGTCCGCATCGCGCTCGGGGCCGGAGTCGGCGACGAGCTGCTCGAGCCGGGCGTCGGCCTCCTGCCAGTTTCGCGGGGGCGGCGCGGCGGGCGACGCGCCGAGCAGCTGCGCGACGTCGGCGAGATCGTCGGCCTCGAGGGCGGCGCCGTAGCGATCCGAGCGCTCGAGATAGACGGCGAGGCGCTGCATGCGATCGAAGTCGTAGGCGAGCTCGCCCGCCCCCGGACCGCCCTCGGCACGGGCGGGATCGAGCAGGTCGACGAGATGCGCATGGGCGATCCCGCGGCGCGAGGGCGCGGCCTCGG
Source organism: uncultured Spirochaetaceae bacterium (assembly GCA_964519695.1). Taxonomy (GTDB): domain Bacteria; phylum Myxococcota_A; class UBA9160; order UBA9160; family UBA4427; genus UBA4427. The sequence goes on along the minus strand of CAZFKD010000428.1, from coordinate 1,659 downwards.
GCAGCCGCGGCGGATCGAGCTCGACTCCCGCGTAGCGCGCCATGACCTCGAGGCCCGCGCGGCCATAACAGACCGACCAGCCGAGGTACTGGACGTAGTTGGCGTCGCGGGTCGGCTCGGCGAGGACGCCGGCGAGCGAGAGCGGGTTCAGGAGCGCGAAGCGGATCGTGTGGTAGTCGATCGCGCGCAGATCGATCTCGCGGCCGCTGATCTCGCCGTAGCGGCGCATGGCGCGGCCGAGCTCGCCGATCGGCTCGGAGAGGTCGCGCGTGCGCAGCGCCGCGAGATCGGCCGCGTAGTCGCCGATGTAGCCGAGCTCGAAATCGACCAGGCCGGTCAGCCCGGCGTCGTCGAACATGAACTGGCCGGAATCGCAGACGAGGAAGGAGAACTCCTGGCGGTCGCGGGGGACGTTGCGTTTGCACCAGGCGAGCTGGAACTCGATCATCGGCTCGGGCCGCAGCGCGCCCCCGGGCTGCGAGGCCGCCCGCTGGCGGGCGGCGCGATAGTCGCGCTCGAAGCGCCGGGTCTCGCCGTAGCAGCTCTGCTCGGAGCTGCGCGGCCGGTCGAAGCCGATCGCCTCGAACTCCTCGATCGGGATCGAATGGATCCGCGCGAGCTGGACGAGGTATTCGTCGAGGACCGCGCGGCGATGGCGGTCGTCCGTCGCGGTCGCGAGGTTGAAGCGCCCGGGCAGGCGTTCGAGGACGAGGCCGGGCGGATCGGTGCAGAGCCCGTAGGCATGAGGGACGCGCACGCCGAACCGCTCGAAGACCTCGATGACGCGCATCTCCCGCTCGAGGGGGCGGGCGTCGCGGTGCCATTCGCTGCGGGCGCCGCGCCAATAAAGAGGGAGGATCTCGCCGCCCGGGCGCCCCAGCTCGAAGAAGCAGGCCGGGCGCCAACGGGGCTGGGGCTCCCAGGCGACGACGCGCCCGCCGAGTTCGCGCTCGGCCCAGTCGAAGGCCCGTTGCCAGCGCGCGGGCAGCGCCTTCCGCGCGGCTTCGGACAGCTCGATCCTCGACCCTTCTTGCTGGGCTTGCTGGTCTTGCTGGTCTTGCTGGGCCAAGCCCGGACCTCCTCCGCTACGCAACCGGCTGCGCAAGCGAAGCCGAACGGTAGTCGGCCCGGGCCGTTCGATCGACGGATCCGCGCCTTCGAAGCGAAGATCGAGGCCGAACTCTCAAGACCCGCGCGCGGCGATCCGAGGGAGCGATGTCGGGTGTGTCCCGGGGCGATCGGGTCCCACGGGGCACGATTCTCCCGACCCGCATCGGAGTACATGCATGGGAACCGCGGTCTGGATCGAGAAGGCGCAATTCCGGATGAATGCCGCCGCCGAGCGCGCGGCGGTCGCCCAGCTCAAGTCGACCTTCCCCTCGCAAACCGTCTTCCACGAGATGGGCATCGGCCGCGACGAGCACGCCTGGCGCGCCTTCGCTTCGGCCCAGACCTTCGCCGAGGCGCTGCGCGCCCTCGTCGCCCTCGGCGAGCACGCCGTCGTCCAGGAGACGCCCAGCGGCGGCGTCAGCGGCATGGGCCGCGAGGGCATGATGGACGAGCTGCCCGCCCGCCCGATGGCCCGCTTCTTCAATGCCGTCGCCCGCTTCGTCGAGCCTGGCAGCTTCATCGAATTCGAGACCGACCGCGCCAGCGTCG
>CAZFKD010000427.1:997-4152 GCA_964519695.1 uncultured Spirochaetaceae bacterium | reverse complement strand
CGGGCGTTTCGCGGCGGGTTCGGCGGCGGCTGATCCGGCCGCGCCGCGCCTTCATGGGCGCCGGCTGATGCCGCCGCGCCGCGCCGCGCCGGGATCGGCTCCTCTTGACGGTAGAACGTGTTTCACGCAGGCTCCGCGGCCCGAAAGCTCGAGCCCGCAGCGGCTGCCTCCCAGGAGTGCCATTCATGTCCCGAGACCCCGCCGTTTCCTCGTCCGACCTGCTCGAGAAGGCCCGCGCGCTGCGCCCGTTGATCGAGGCGGAAGCCGACGCGAGCGACCGCGAGCTTACGCTGACCAAGTCTGTGATCGAGGCGTTCACGCAGACCGGGCTGTTCCACATGATGGTCCCGAAGGCGCTCGGCGGGGCGGAGGCGGATTGCCGTACGGTGATGGAGGTCTTCGAGGAGTTGGCCCATCAGGACGGCTCGATCGGTTGGTCCCAGATGGCGAACGCGAGCGCCACTTCGTACTGCGCGTTCATCGATCCCGAGGCGGCACGCGAGATGATCGGCGCCAAGCCCGGCGCGGTCTTCGCGGGCCAGTTCGCGCCGCGGGGATCGATCAAGCGCGAGGGCGGCGGCTTCCGCCTCTCGGGCGAGTACGGCTTCGGCAGCGGCAGCGGTCACGCGAGCTTCCTCGGCGGCGGCGGCTTCGTGATGGGCGACGGCGGTGTGCCGGAGATGCTGCCGAGCGGGCTGCCGGCCTATCTCTGTTATTTCGTGCCGAAGTCGAAGGTCGAGATGAAGGGCGGCTGGGACGTGATGGGGCTGCGCGGAACGGGCAGCTTCGACTATCGCGTGCCCGAGCAGGTCGTCGACGCGCGCCATTCGTTCTACCTGTTCGAGCCGAAGGTCCGTACCGGCGGCCCGATCTACGGCCTCGGCGCGGCGGCGCTCGCCGGCCTCGGCCACGCGGGCTGGGGCCTCGGCGTCGCCCGCCGCGCGCTGCACGAGATCGTGCTGATCGCCCGGGGCGGACGGTCCAGGCTCGGCTCGGCCTCGCTGATCGACCAGCAGGTCTTCCGCAGGGATCTCGGCGAGCGGATGTTCGCGCTGAATTCGGTGCGCACGCTGGTCCACGAGGTCTACGGGCGCATGGAGCGCCGCCTCCACGCCGGTGAGACCCTCGCCAAGATCGACAACGACGAGATGATGGGCGCGACCGCCTATCTCACGCAGGTCTGCGAGGAGATCGTGACCTGGGCCTATCGGAACGCGGGCAGCCAGGGCCTGCGCAATCCGAGCCTGATCCAGCGCTGCTTCCGCGACATGCTGACCGGCGGGCTGCACGTCTTCGTCGACCGTCGCAGCTACGAGGAGTTCGCGAAGGGCAAGCTGGGCGTCGCCTAGCACGCGGCGGCCGCGTGGAACTTCGCCGGCGTGGCGCGGCGCGGCGCGGCAAGGGCAGCAGGCGCAGGCGGGCGACTGCGGCGTCCGGCATCGGATCCGGACATCGAAGGAGCAACGGGAGCGAGCATGGATTTCGGATTGAGCGAAGAACAGGAGATGCTGCAGGAGACGCTGCGCGGCTTCGCGGAGAAGGAATGTCCGACGACCCGCGTCCGGGAGCTGTTCGACGCGGGCGAGGGACACGATCCGGCCCTCTGGTCCGGGCTCGCGGAGATGGGCGTCGCGGGGCTCGCCGTGCCCGAGAGCTTCGGCGGCGCGGGCCTCGAGCTGCTCGACGTGGCGCTCGCCGCCGAGGTGCTCGGCCATGCCGGCCTGCCCGGGCCCTTTCTCGGCCACGCGATCGCCGTCTTCGGCGTGCTCGCGAGCGGGAGCGATGCGGAGCAGGCCCTGATCCTGCCGAAGCTCGCGAGCGGCGAATCGATCGCGACCGTGGCGCTGCAGGAGGACGCCGCGGCCTTCGCGCCGGGCGACTGGAAGGCGCGCTTCGCGGACGGCCGGGTCCACGGGACGAAGGAGATCGTCTCGCATGCGGCGCTCGCCGACGCGATGCTCGTCGGCGTCGAGGGCGGGCGGCTCGCCTGGGTCGATGCCCGCGCCGGAGGCGTCACGATCGAGGATCTCGGCGGAGTCGATCGCGCTCGCCCGATCGCACGCGTGCGATTCGAGGGCGCGCGGGGCGTGCTGCTCTCGGGCGATGCGCAGGCGAGCGAGCGGCTGCTCGACGCGGCGTCGGTCCTGCTCGCGGCGGACGCGTTCGGGGCGGCGACCCGCCTGATCGAGCTCGACGTCGCCTACTCGCAGTCGCGCGAGCAGTTCGGCCAGCCGATCGCGCAGTTCCAGGCCATCAAGCACGCGATCGCGCGCATGGGGACGGAGATCGAGCCGGCCCGGGCGCTCTGGTGGTATGCGGCGCACGCGCTCGATCGCGATCATGCCGACGCTTCGCGCCAGGCCTCGATCGCGAAGGCCCACATCACGGATCGCGCGATGGACGCCGCGCGCCAGTCGGTCGAGCTGCACGGCGGTTACGGATTCACCTGGGAATGCGAAGTCCAGATGTGGTTCAAGCGGATCATGTTCGACCGCGCGTTCCTCGGAACGCCGGAGCAGCATCGGGAGCGCTCGGCCCGGCTGGGAGGTTGGTAGCGATGGATCTGACGTACAGCGCGGCCCACGAGCGCTTTCGCGAGCGGGTCAGGGAGTTCCTGAAGGGTTGGCCGCTGACGGGCGCCGAGGCGAAGCTTCCACTCGCGGAGCAGGAGGCGATCTTCCGCCGCCGCGGCGTCGAGGCCGGATTCGTCTACCGCCATGTGCCGCGCCAGTTCGGCGGCTCGGAGCAGCCGAAGGACGCCATCGAGGATCAGATCCTCCAGGAGGAGTTCCATCGCGCCAGTGCGCCGCGCGATCTCACGAGCCAGGGCGCGGGCATGCTCGTGCCGACGCTGCTCGAGTTCGGAACCGAAGAGCAGAAGGCGCGCTACATCGCGCCGGCGCTGCGCGGCGAAGAGAGCTGGTGTCAGGGCTACAGCGAGCCGGGCTCGGGCAGCGACCTCGCGTCGCTGCAGTGTCAGGCCCGGCTCGAAGGCGATGAATGGGTCCTGAAGGGCCAGAAGATCTGGACCAGCGGTGCCCAGCGCGCCCACATGATGTTCGGCCTCTTCCGCACCGAGCAGGGCGGCAAGAAGCACGAAGGCATCTCGTACCTGCTCGTCCCCATGCAGACGAAGGGCATCGAGGTCCGGCCCC